>NZ_JBHXML010000026.1:0-91577 GCF_042720345.1 Kitasatospora sp. NPDC058478
GGAACGGACACTTCCTTCGGACCGCCTTCCAGCGGGCCCTCCGGGCGCTTCGTTCTTTCGTGTTTCCAGCTTACCAGATGTTTTCCGCTCCGTTTCCGGCGCTTCGTTCATCCAACTCGCTGGTGTCTTCTGCGGCTTGACGCCCCGTCCGACGTTTCAAACTCTAGCCGATCCCTGCTCCGAAAAGCGAATCGGCCGCAATCCAATAAAACGAGCACGCCGAATAAGAACCAAGCCGCGACAAGACGCGACCCAGCCCGAACCGGGAAGTGGTGTTTCGAAAGGATTGGCTACCGCGGGACCGTCCGCGCAAAATGCGTGTCCGGTGCTCCCTGCCAGGCAGCTCGAAGAACACTAGACCTCGGGGAAGGCCGAGTCAAGCTCCGGTTCCGCCCCGGCGACGCTCTCTTCCTCCGCCTCCTCCGCCGGCAGGTGGAAGGCCAGGACGGCGACGTCGTCGTCGTGCTCGGAGGTCACGCCCATCGCCCGCAGGAGGCGGGCGCAGATCACCTCGGGGGCCCCGACCGCGCCGGTGAGGGTGCGGGCGAGGAGGTCGAGGCCCTGGTCGATGTCCTCGTCGCGGCGTTCGACCAGGCCGTCCGTATAGAGGACGCCGGTGGTCCCGGGCAGCAGGCGCAGGGTGTGCGAGACGTGGAGGCCGTCGCCGGTGCCGAGCGGAGGGCCGTTCTGCTCCTCGCTGCGCAGGACCGTCCCGTCGGGGCAGCGCAGCAGCATGGGGAGGTGTCCGGCGGAGGCGTAGGAGAGGGTGCGGCGCTGCGGGTCCCAGACGGCGTACGTGCAGGTGGCGATCTGGTTGGCGTCGATCTCCATGGCGAGGCCGTCGAGCAGGCGCATCACCTCGTGCGGGGGCAGGTCGAGCCGGGCGTAGGCGCGGACGGCGGTGCGCAGCTGGCCCATGACGGCGGCGGCGCGCAGGCCGCGCCCCATCACGTCGCCGATGACCAGGGCGGTCCGGCCGCCGTCGATGGCGATGACGTCGTACCAGTCGCCGCCGACGGCGGCCTCGGCGCCGCCCGGCTGGTAGGTGGCGGCGACCCTCAGGTCGGCCGGCTGGTCGAGCTTCTGCGGGAGGAGGCTGCGCTGGAGGGTGACGGCGGCCTCGCGCTGGCGGCGTTCGGCTTCGCGGAGCCGGGCGGCGGCGAGGACCTGGTCGGTGACCTCGGCGGCGAAGATCAGGACGCCGGCGGGCGGTCCCTCGGCGGGGGTGTCCCCCGTGTCCCCCGTGTCGCCGGGGCCGCCGGGGCCGCCGGGGCCGAGCGGGACGCAGGAGACGTTGTAGTAGCGGTTGCCGGTGAGGCCGAGGATGCAGCGGGCCTTGACGCTGCGCGGGCGGCCGCCGCGGATGACCTGGTCCATCAGGGCCAGGACGCCCATGGTGCCGAGTTCGGGGAGGGCTTCTCCGGCGGGCAGGCCGGTGGTGCGGTCGCCGAAGAGTTCGCGGTAGGCGCGGTTGGCGTAGCCGAGCTGGTGGAGCGGGCCGTAGGTGACGGCCACCGGGGCGGGGATCCGGTTGAGGACCTCGCGCAGGTTCTGGGGTTTGTGCAGGTCGAGGAGTTCGGCGGCGGTGGCCAGGTTGGTGGGGTCGCGGGGGCCGGGGACGACGACGCCGTCGGCGGAGGGCGCGCCCTCGTCGGTGCCGGCCCCGGTTGGCGGGGCGGCACGCCAAGGGACTCCGGTGAGCCGGGCGCTCCAGCGCATGAGGTTCAAACGACGGCCGCTTCCTCGATTTCCAGGCATATCATCACTTTTTGTGTGCACATCAGCACACGGGGTAATGACTAGGTTGGGCTGATCCTGTCAGGCAAGGGCCCGATTCCGGAAGTCGCCCGCCCGGCGTGGCCGCCCGTTCCGCCCCGGCACGGGGCGCCGGGGCGCTCACCGCGGGGCGTCCGGACCGCCGTCGGGCCGCGGCCCGGACCCGGCCTCGAACTCCGGACGCGGATGCTCCGCCGCCCCCAGCGAGACCACCTCGCGGGAGAACAGCCCGCCCAGCACCCAGTCCATCAGCACCCGCACCCGGCGCTCCGCGCTCGGCAGGCGCCGCAGGTGCCGGGCCCGGTGCAGCCACCAGGCCCGCCGCCCGGTGATCCGGCGGCCGCGCCGGGTGTGGGCGACGGCCCGGCGCAGGCCCAGCGAGGTCGAGCAGGCGGCGTGGCCCGGCCGGTACTCGGCGAGGCCGGGGGCGTGCGGTCCGGCGTCCAGGGCGACCGCGATGTTCCGGGCGAGCAGCTCGGCCTGGGCGAAGGCGTGCTGGGCGTTGGGCGCGCAGGGCGCCCCGTCCGCGTCGGGGTCCGGCACGGCGGCGCAGTCCCCGGCCGCCCAGACGCCGGGCAGCGCGCGCCCGTCCGGGCCGACGGCTTGCAGGGTGGCGAGGCAGTGGACCCGGCCGAGGGTGTCCAGCGGCAGGTCGGTGTCGCGCAGCAGCGGGGCCGGCCTCACCCCGGCCGTCCAGACCAGGGTGCGGGCACCGAAGCGGCTGCCGTCGGACAGGGCGACGACCCGGTCCGCGGCGGACGCCAGGGTGGTGCGCAACCGGATGTCGACGCCGCGTTCGCGGAGCTGGCCGAGAGTGTGCTCGGCCAGCTCCGGCGACTCCTCGGCGAGGATCCGGTCGGTGGCCTCGACCAGGACCCAGCGCAGGTCCTCGGGGCGGACGTTGTGGTAGCCGCGCACCGCGGTCCGGGCCATGTCCTCCAGTTCGGCGAGCGCGCCGACGCCCGCGTACCCGGCGCCGACGAAGACGAAGGTGAGCGCGGCCTGGCGCAGGGCCGGGTCGCGGGTGGCGGAGGCGAGGTCGAGCTGTTCCAGGACGTGGTTGCGCAGACCCACGGCCTCGCCGACGGTGGAGAAGCCGCGGCCGTGTTCGGCCAGACCGGGCACCGGCGCCGTCCGGGAGATCGAGCCGGGCGCCACCACCAGGACGTCGTAGGGGAGTTCGATCGGTGCGGCGGCCTCTCCGGGGCCCGCGGCGTCGGCGAAGGCGCGGCGGGCGGCGTGTTCGATCCGGGTGATCCGGGCGGTCAGCACCCGGCAGTCCGGCAGGGCCCGGCGGAGCGGGACGACCACGTGCCGGGGGTCGATCGAGCCAGCCGCGACCTCGGCCAGCAGCGGGTGGTAGGTGAAGTAGGCCTGGGGCTCGACGACGGTGATCTCGACCTCGCCGCGTCGCAGGCGTTCCCGCAGGCCGCGCTGGAGGTGCAGCGCGGTGGCCATCCCGGCACAGCCTCCGCCGGCGATCAGGATTCTGATGGTGCACCTCCTGCCGATTGGCGCTTCCTCCCGGCCCCGCGGCCGGGGGTGTCCCCCCTCGCGCCCCCCTATGAAGGACCGGCAGGGGCGGTCTTGTCCACAGTCCGTACCGCGCCGGATGTGACGGGAGTCGACGGGTGGGGCCAGTTGTGCTGTCCGGGCGACTTTCTGACGGACTTTCGGCCGCGAACGGGCGTGAACTATGGTCGGATTGTGTGCCGGAGCGGTTACCGCCATGACAATCGGCGGCGACGCACCGTGGAGCGGCCACTACGGCCAGTTCCAGCGTTGGCTCGAGAACCCGACTGCGGGACAGTCATCCGGGGAAGGGTAGTTCCCGGACAAGGCCCCGGACGGTGCCGACGCGCCGAGCCGGACGCGAGCCGGCCCGGAGGCACGAACCGTGGTCACGAAACGGGACGGGCGGCAACGAGCGATGGGTCATCAGGTCATTTCTGACGGGCTGAGCTGCACCGGGGGGTGCAGGGGCGGGCGACGACAGGGTCCGGGTTCGGGCGCCTGCGGGGGAGAGTTGGGATGATGGAGCAGGAGCAGGTGTTGGGGCGAACGGGAGCACCGCACGCCGGCCAGGGCATGGTGCCGGAACAGCGCGGCCCGGTGGACCTGCCGCCGGAGGTCGGGGCCGCCTATCCGGGCGTCCCCTACCGGGTGGAGCCGCCACCGGTCGTCGTGCACGTCCCCGGGACCCGACTACGGGTGGACGCCCGGCGGAACCTGGAGAGCGTGCTGCGGGCCGCCCGCGAGGTGTTCGGCGAGTTCGGCTACGGCGCGCCGATGGAGGAGGTCGCGCGCCGGGCCGGGGTCGGCGTCGGGACGGTCTACCGGCGCTTCCCGAGCAAGGAGGTGCTGGTCCAGCGGATCGCCGCCGAGGAGGTGGCCTGGCTGACCGCGCAGGCACGGGAGTCGCTGTACGGCGGCGGCGGAGCCTGGGAGTCGCTGGCCGGCTACCTGGCGCGGGCGGTCGGCACCGGCGCCGGGCGGCTGCTGCCGCCGGAGGCGTTCCGGTACGCGGAGGAACTGGGCCGGGTGCCGGAGCAGCGGGTGCCCGAGCCGGCCGCCGTCCGGTTCGACCTGCGCGGCGAGGACGCGCAGAACGGTGCGGCCGTCGAGCCGTCGGCGGCCGACGCCGATCCCCGGCTGCTGCTGCAACTGCTGGCCGCCCTGGTCGCCAGGGCCGGCGCGGCCGGCGAACTGCGGCCGGGCGTCACGGTGTCGGACGTCGTGCTGGTGCTGACCGCCTCGGTGCCGGTGCACGCGGCCCGCACCGCGCCGACCACGGCGGGTTTCTCGGCCGGGGTCCAGCAGGCGGAGGGGCAGCCGACGGCCGGCCCCTCGGAGCGGCTGCTGGAGATCCTGCTGGACGGCCTGCGGGCACGCTGACGCGCCACCGCGGGCGCGGCCGCCGCAGCTGGCGGGGACGGGAGTTGGACAGGAGACCGGCGCGCGGACCAGTCACGCGCGCCGGGTGCGGGCGGTGCACAACCACCCGCCCTGTGCTGGCCGAACACATCCGCGACGGCTCCTCGGAAGAGTGGGTCCCGGCCGGTCCGGCTACCGCCCATCTCTGCGCTATGCCATCCTTTGCCCGTGGTTGGAGCCAATGTCCCGATGCGCGCCCTTCGCGCGCCCTCGGCGCCGTACAGCGCGGAACCGTGCGCCCACGCGCTCCCGCGCGCCCTGCCACACTGCGGGGGCTGTCGTGGAATCTGGGGTCCGTTGTGAGCGCCGAGGAACAGAACGACTACGGGTACGGCCTCGACTTCGGCCCGTCCGGAGGCTTGACCGGGGGACTGGCCGACGGCTCGTCCGGCAGTACGTCCAGTACGTCCGAAGGCCCCGCCACGGCCTCCGGCGGCCCGGCCCAAGTACCCGGCGCCGCACCGGGTTCGGCCACCGGCCCGACCGCCGGACACGTGCCCGACCAGGCGGGCATGCCCAGCCGCGAGTCCCTCTCCGCCTCCGCCGCCGCGCTGCCCCCCGGGCGGGTGCCCGGCCAGGCCCCGGCCGGCCGCGGCGGCGTCGCCCCCGAGGCGTTCGTCGGCGCCGGCCGCCCCGCCCGCCCCACCGTGCCCGCCCCCGCCGACCCGGTCGACGGCGAGCGCCCGGCCTCCGACGCCGAGTTGACCGCCCGGGTCCGGGCCGGCGACGACACCGCGTACGAGGAGATCTACCGCCGGCACGCCGACTCGGTGCGCCGCTACGCCCGCACCTGCTGCCGGGACAGCTTCACCGCCGAGGACCTCGCCGGCGAGGTCTTCGCCCGCACCCTGCAAGCCCTGAGGGCGGGCAAGGGCCCGGAGTTCGCCGTCCGCGCCTACCTGCTGACCGCCGTCCGCAACGTCGCCGCCGCCTGGACCCGCAGCGAGCGGCGCGAGCAACTCGTCGACGACTTCAGCGTGTTCGCCCAGACCTCGGCCGCCGTCGTCGACCTCGACCTGGCCGACCCCGGTGCCGATGCCTGGGCGATGGCCATGGCCGACCAGCGCATGGTCATGCAGGCCTACGCCGAACTGCCCGAGGACGACCGGATGGTGCTCTGGCACACCGAGGTCGAACGGGAGTCCCCGAAGACCGTCGCCGTGATGCTCGGCAAGACCGCCAACGCCACCGCCGTCCAGGCCCACCGGGCCCGCGACCGGCTCGCCGCCGCCTTCCTCCAGGCGCACGTCTCCGGCAGCCAGGACCGCACCTGCGAGGCGTACGCCAACCGGCTCGGCGCGTACGCGCGCGGATCGCTGCGCAAGCGCGCCTCGGCGGAGGTCGGACGGCACCTCCAGGAGTGCGACCGCTGCACGGCCGCCTGCCTCGAACTCACCGAGATCAACACCGGCCTGCGCGCGCTGCTGCCCGGCGGCGTGCTCGTCTGGATCGGGGTCGGCGGGTTCAGCGCCGCCGCGGCGGCCGTCGGCGGGGTCGCCGCGGTCGGCGGTGCGGCTGCGGGCACCGCGGCGGCCACCTCCGGAACCGCGGGTGCGGGTGCAGCTGGTGGAGCGGGTGCGGGCGCCGGTGCGGCCTCCGGCGGAGGCGGGGCCGGGGCCGGCGCCGGCGCCGCAGCCGGCGAGGGCCTGGGCACCGCCGCCAAGGCCGGGATCGCCGCCGCCGTCGCGGTGGCCGCGGCCGCCGTCGCCGCGTACGCGCTCACCGGCTCACCCGAACCCAAACCCCCCACGGCCGCGCCCCCCGCCGCCGGCGCCCCCGCCACCCCCCGGCCGCAGGCCCCCGCACCCGCACCGCCCGCGCCCGCCGACCCGGCGCCCAGCAGCGCCGCGGCCGCCCCGGTACCGCCTGCGCCGAGCCCGAGCCCGAGCGCGAGCGCGACGCCGGTCACCCGGTCGACGCCTGCCCCGACAGCCGCCCCGGCAGCCGCCCAGACCACGACGAAGGCCGCGTCGCCGGTCACGACGAGCTCGACGACGCCCAAGCGGACCCCCACGCCGCCGGCCCCGGCCGTCCCCGTCGTGCCGACGCCCAGCGTGCCGCCGCTGCCCACGCCCGAGCCGCCGGTCGTCCCCGTCGTCCCCACGCCCACCGTGCCGCCGCTGCCCACCCCGACGGTCACCCCGCCCTCGCCGCCCGCGCCCGCCGACTTCTGGGCCGACTCACTGCCCGTGGTCAAGCCCGGCAACAACCGGGTGCCGCCGCCCGGCCCCAGCATCCGGCAGAAGGGCAGCGACTGGTTCTGGCAGCACGACAGCGCCTGGATCGGCGGCGAGCGCCACGGGCACGCCATCACCGTGCACGCCCCGGCGACCACCCTGATCGACCTCAACCGCAGCTGCACGTCCTTCGACGCGGTCGCCGGGGTCGACGACGCCACGCTCTCGCCGGGCGGCGTGGTCTTCTCCGTCCAGGGCGGCGACGGCAGCACCCTGTGGCGCTCCTCCCCGCTCGCCGCTGGGGACGACGCGGCACCGGTGCACGTGCCGCTGGCCGGGCAGAAGTCGATCCGGTTGGTGGTCACCCCGGTGCACGGCATCTGGTCGGCGCTCAACGTGGCGGACTGGGCCGAGGCCCGCTTCAGGTGTTCCTGAAACGGGCCTCGGCGGGGGCTGTGCGGGGTGGGGCCCACCCGGGGTAAAGCTGTGCGGGGTAAAGCTGTGCGGGGTAAAGCTGTGCGGGGTAAAGCTGTGCGGGGTAAAGCTGTGCGGGGTCAGATCGCGCAGGAGCCGTCCGCGCAGGCCTCCCCCGCCGGGGCGACCTGCACCGGCGCCGGGCGGGTCTCGCCGATCTCGGCGGCGACCTGCTCCAGCACCTTGCGGAAGGTCTCTTCGTCCTGGCCGCCCTGCACCGCCCACTTGCCCTCGAACACGAAGGTCGGCACGGCGGTGATGCCCAGCTCCCGGGCCTCGGCCAGCTGCGCGCTCACCTCGGTGGCGCCCTCGTCGCCCGCCAGGTAGGCGGTGACCCGCGCCCGGTCCAGGCCGGCCGCCACCGCGACGTCGGTCAGCGCGGCGCGGTCGCCGACGTCGACGCCGTCGGTGAAGTGCGCCTTCAGCAGCTCCTCCTTCAGCCGCCCCTGGACGGCCGCGCCGTACTCGGTCTCGGCGAGGTGCAGGAGGCGGTGGCCCAGGAAGGTGTTGACGTGCAGCGCGGCGTCGAAGTCGTACGTGATGCCCTCGGCGCGGCCCAGCTCGGCCACCCGCGCGTCCATCGCCACCGACTGCGGGCCGTAGCGCTCGGCCAGCCACGCGCGGTGCGGGCTCGCCGTCGCCGGCGCGTCCGGGACCAGCTGGTACGGCCGGTAGACCACCTCGACGCCCTCCTTGCCGGCGAAGCCCTCCAGGGCCTGCTCGAAGCGGCGCTTACCGATGTAGCACCACGGGCAGGCGATGTCGGACCAGATCTCGACCTTCATGAGGGGACTCCAGGGGTGGGGCGGGGACGGGTGTCGGGATAGGTGAACGATGAACCATCTCGGTACATTCCCGGCACCCCGGTCAGCCTCCCTGGTCAGCGCCCCGAGCCGGGCTGGTCAGCGCACCGGCCCCGCCCCGGGTCAGCCCTCCGCAGGCGCCGGAACCACCAGCACCGGGCAGGCCGCGTGGTGCACCGCCGCCGAACTCACCGAACCCAGCAGCAGCCGCGCGAACCCCCCGTTCCCCCGCGTGCCGAGCACCAGCGTGTGCTGCCGGGTCGAGGCCTCCAGCAGCACCTCGATCACGTTGCCCAGCACCACGTGCAGCGACATCTCCCCCGCGTACGGCCGGGAACGCTGCCCCTGCACGGCCACCACCGCCCGGCGCAGCCCGTCCGCCATGCTCTCCACCAGCGTCTCGACGCTCTCCTGCACCAGCTCCGCCATCCCCGGCGGATAGCCGGCCGGCGCCGGGTTCACCACGGCCAGCACGTACAGCGGCAGCCCGAACAGCTCCGCCTCGGTCATCGCCCGGTCCAACGCCCACAGCGACCCGTCCGACCCGTCGCACGCGGCCAGCACCCCCGGCGGGCGCCCCGTCGGCGGCCGCCCCAGCACCGACAGCACGACGGGAACGGACTGCTCCGGGCTCACGCTGGCCACCACGGCTCTCCTCACCGACGGACTCGTTGCCCGCCATCATCACCTGCCCCGGCTCCCGGACCCCGCCGCCCGGCCGGGCGCGGCGCCCGGCGGGGTCAGGAGGGACGGACGGGGCTGAGGGCCGGGGGTTGGGCCAGGGGAAGGCCGGTCCAGCAGGCGCCGTGGCGGCGGGCGCGGATGCGGCGGAGCCAGAGTTCGGTGGAGACCAGGTCGGCGAGGCCCGCCAGGGCGGCCGGGGAGAGGGGGGTGGCGGGGTCGGCGAGGCCGGCGCGGACGGCGGGGAGGTCGATGAGGCCGGCTTCGGCGAGGAGGGGTGCGTCGAAGAGTTCGGCGAGGCCGTCGGCGGCGAGGCGCAGGCCGGCCCGGGCGGGGGCGGTGCGGTCGGGGCGGGGGCCGCGGCCCCAGTCGGGGGGCAGGTCGGTGCGGCCGGCGCCGGTGAGGACGGCGTGCAGGAGGGCGTGCCGGGCGCCGGGCTGGAGGCGGACGTCGTCCGGGAGCAGGCGGGCGGCGCGGACCACCTGGTTGTCGAGGAACGGCGCGTGCAGCCGCTGGCCGGGCTGTTCGGCGGCGTGGACGAGGGTGCGGTAGGAGCGCGCGTGCCGGTAGAGGGCGTGCCGGGCGCGGTGTGCGCCCGGGCGTTCGTCGGGCGCCGGTCTGCGCGCCGCCAGCCGCAGCCGGAGGGCGACGGAGGAGAGCGCCTCGTCGGACAGCCAGCGGGCGGCCGGGCCGGGGACGCACCAGGCGAGGTCGCCGGCCGAACGGTCGCCCGCCGTGCGGCCGTTGCCCGGGAGGTGGCGGGCCGTCAGCTTGGCAGCGGCGTCGTCCAGCGCCTCGGCGTACCGGACCCGGGAGAGCCGGTGGGCGGCCCGGACCACGGTGAGCGGGGTGCGCAGCGCGCCGGCCAGGACGCCGACGACGGCCCGGTCGGCACCGGCCAGCGCGGCGACCGGGGGCAGCAGTTCGCGCGGGCGGCCGGCCCGGATGAGGTCGGCGAGCCGGGCCGGGTGGCCGTCGAGGACCTGGCGGGCGCCGTAGCCGGTGAGGTGGTCGGTGCCGCCGGCGTCGAAGCGGGCCTCGGCGCGGGCGGCGGCGACGAGTTCGGGCCCGGGCTCGTCGGTGAGCCGGCCGGGCGGTGCGTCGGCGTGCAGTCCGGCGTACGGGAGGGTGTCGGGGCCGGGGTGGAGCACGGTGTGCCGCAGCCGGGGGGTGTCGGGGGCGAGCGCGAGGGTGGTCGGGGGTTCGGTCTCGCCGAGCGTGACGGCGGCCAACTGTTCCGGGGCGGAGGGCTCTTGGGCGGCGACGCGGGTCCAGGAGCCCTTGACCGCGCCGTTCCTGGCCCCGGCGCGGACGGCCGGCAGGCGCTCCGGGCCCGTGCTCGCGGGCACCGGCGGCAGCGGTACGGCGGCGGCGAGCAGGGCGACGGTGGCGGAGGCGGTGCCGTAGGAGAGGTCGACACCGAGCCGGGCGCGGCCGGCCGAACCCGGCACGGTGGCGGGCGCGGTGGTGCGGACCCGGGAGCGGACGGACTCCAGCAGCGCGCGGGTGAGTTCGCGGATGGCCGGCGCCTCGTCGCGCGGCTGCTCCCGGGCGGCGGGGTCGTCGTAGGCGGAGAGGTAGGGGTGGCCGCCGCGGATGGCGAGCACGTGGCCGGGCGGCACCCGCTGGACGCCCAGGTACGGGGTGCCGGTGCCGAGCGCCTCGGGCGATTCGGGGCAGGCGAGCCGGGCGGCGAGGTGGCCGGTGTCCAGCGGGGCGCCGACCAGGTCGGCGAGCGGGAGGGCGGCGGTGGCGTACGCGGTGCCGCCGGCCCAGGGGGTGTGGAAGACCGGCTGGGCGCCGGCCAGGTCGGTGAGCAGCAGGGTGGAGCGGGTGCCGGTGCGCAGGACGGCGGTGTAGCTGCCGGGCCAGGCGGTGAGGTGGCGGACGGCGCCGCCGCGGGCGGCGGCGAGGCCGGCGGCGAGTTCCGCGTCGGTGGCGCCGCAGTGGCCGAGGACGGCGAGCCGCAGGGTGGCGGGGGTGTCCTCGACGGGGTCGGGGGCGGTGGGGCCGGTGGTGACCGTGGCGGGGGCGCCGGGGCGGAGGGTGGCGAGGCGGATCTCCTCGGGGCGCCAGTCCCCGACGGCCCAGAGCGGGTTGGGTCCGGTCCACAGGGGGCGCGCGGCGATCGGTGCGACCGTGCCGAGTGCCTCGTGCGCCGGTGCGCCCGCCCGGGGCGCGCCCGTGCTCCAGCCCGTCAGCCACCGCATCGCGCCTCCACCGGACGAGGACCTGCACCCGTACGGCGCGTCCGCCGCCGGGCGGCTCCTCGCCGGTCCGCGGTGTGCCGTGACGGCGGTCCCGGGTACCGGCGCGCCGTCAGGAGACATCGTGCCACCGGTTGGCGCTCCCGTGGCCCGTGTTGCCGGTTCCGGTTCCGCCGGTGGCCTCGGTGCGGGGTGGTTCCGGCCCCGGCGGCGATCCCGGTGCGGGCAGCGGGTGTTGACGTGTTCGCGTGGTCCGCAGGGCGGGCCGGGCCTTCCCCTCCCCGGCCCGGACCGCCCGCCGCGCCGCCTTTGACATGGGCATCGCGAGATGGCCGAAAGGCGTCGCCCAGCCCGGGAGGGCATCCGCATGCCCTCCCGGACTCAGCCACCACCCGCGGGGATTGAGGCGGCGGCGTCCCCCGGCCCGCCGGGTCCTCGACGGCGGGCCGACCCACGACCACCAGCGAATCGCCGACCAGCCGGTCGAGCCAGGGGGCACGGCCGGGCGCACGTGAACACAGGACCGGAGCACGACGCTCCGGCGCGCGGCACCCCCGGCCCGATCCGAGTGGTCCGGACCAACCCCGGCGAGGAGCCGGCGCCGCACCGCCGGGTGCACGATCCCGCCATCCGGAATGCGGCCTCTTAACCGTCGGAACGCGTCCGACTACTCTAGGTGCAGCAGCTACGGCCCGGTGCCGCCCGGGCCCCGCGCACAAGGCCGCAGGAGGTGCCGCCGCCACCATGACCGTCAGCCCACGAGGACCGAACGAACGGCTCGGCACGCTCCTGACCCTCGCCCAGATCAGCAACGCCGGACTGGCCCGCCGGGTCAACGACCTGGGCGCCCAGCGCGGGCTGACCCTGCGGTACGACAAGACCTCGGTGGCCCGCTGGGTCAGCAAGGGCATGGTCCCGCAGGGGCCCGTCCCGCACCTGATCGCCACCGCGATCGGCGGCAAGCTCGGCCGCCCGGTGCCGCTGGAGGAGATCGGCCTCGGCGACACCGACCCGGCCCCCGAACTCGGCCTGGCCTTCCCGCGCGACGTCGCCGAGGCGGTCCGCTCCGCCACCGACCTGTGGCGGGTCGACCTCGACCTGCGCCGCGGCCCCGGCGGCGGCCGCTGGAGCGACAGCCTGGCCGGCACCTTCTCGGTCGCCGCCTACGCGACGCCGGTGTCCCGCTGGCTGATCACCCCCGCGGACGGTTCGGTCGCCCGGGAGGCGCCGCGCGCGCCCAGCGAGGCGTCCTCCTACCGGGTCGGCCACTCGGACGCCGCCAAGCTCCGCGAGGCCGCCCAGGAGGCCCGCCGCTGGGACTCCAAGTACGGCGGCGGGGACTGGCGTTCGTCGATGGTGCCGGAGTGCCTGCGGGTGGAGGCGGCCCCGCTGCTGCTGGCCTCGTACAGCGACACCGTCGGCCGGGCGCTGTTCGGCGCGACCGCCGAACTGACCAGGCTGGCCGGGTGGATGGCCTTCGACACCGGGCAGCACGAGGCCGCCCAGCGCTACTACATCCAGGCCCTGCGGCTCGCCCGGGCCGCCGCCGACGTGCCGCTCGGCGGCTACGTGCTCGCCTCGATGAGCCTCCAGGCCGGCTACCGGGGCTTCGCCGAGGAGGCGGTGGACCTCGCCCAGGCCGCCCTGGAGCGCAACCGGGGCCTGGCCACCGCCCGGACGATGAGCTTCTTCCACCTGGTGGAGGCCCGGGCCCAGGCCAAGGCCCGCAACGCGGCGGCGTGCGCGACGGCGCTCGGCGCGGCGGAGAGCGCACTCGAACGGGCCCGCGCCGGGGATCCCGATCCGGCGTGGATCGACTTCTACGCCTACGACCGGCTCGCCGCCGACGCCGCCGAGTGCTTCCGCGACCTCGGAGTGCCCTCCAAGGTCCGCCAGTTCACCCGCGAGGCACTGGCCAAGCCCACCGAGGGCTTCGTCCGCTCGCACGGCCTGCGCCTGGTGGTCTCGGCGATGGCCGAGGCCGAGGCCGGCAACCTGGACGCCGCAGTCGCCGCCGGCGAGCGCGCCGTCGAGGTGGCCGGCCGGATCTCCTCCCAGCGCAGCCGGGAGTACGTGGTGGAGATGCTGCGCCGCCTGGAGCCCTTCCAGGGCGAGCGCCGCGTCCGGGAGCTGACCGAACGGGCCCGCGCGGTCCTGGTCGCCCCGGCGTGACCGGGGGCGAGCCCGGCGGTCGTTGAGGTGCACCGGCGAGAGGGGCCCCGGGCACCCAGGCCCGACACCGCCGGCCGCCCCTCGGCGCCCGCCCCTCGGCGCCCTCGACCGGCCCCGCCCGGCGTGGCAGCATCGGCGGCGGGGGGAGCCGGGCGGACTGCGAGGAGCTGGCGGTGGCGTACGACTTCGACGTGCTGGTGGTGGGCGGCGGGATCGTCGGCCTCGCCACCGCGTACGCGCTGACCCGGGCCCGGCCGGGGCTGCGGCTCGCGGTGCTGGAGAAGGAGCCCGGCTTCGCCGCCCACCAGACCGGCCGCAACAGCGGGGTGATCCACAGCGGCGTCTACTACCGGCCGGGCTCGTACAAGGCCCGGTACGCGGTGGCGGGCGCCGCCGAGCTGGTGGCGTTCTGCCGCGAGCAGGGTGTCCCGTACGAGGTCACCGGCAAGCTGATCGTGGCCACCGGCCCGGAGGAGCTGCCCCGGCTGGCGGCGCTGGCCGAGCGCGGGCGGGCGAACGGCATCCCGGTCACCGAGGTGGACCGGGCCGGGATCGCCCGGTACGAGCCGCAGGTCACCGGGGTGGCGGGGCTGCACGTCGGCACGACCGGCGTCTGCGACTTCCCGGCCGTCGCCACCGCCTACGCCCGGCTGGCCCGGGAGGCGGGTGCGGAGCTCCGGCTCGGCTGCGAGCTGCGGGCGGCGGCCCGGCGGGCGGACGGCGTGACGGTGCAGACCTCCACCGGGGAACTGCGCTGCCAGGTGCTGGTGAACTGCGCCGGGCTGCACAGCGACCGGATCGCCCGGCTGGCCGGGGACGAGCCCGGGGTGCGGATCGTGCCGTTCCGCGGCGAGTACTACGAACTGGCCGAAGGGCGACGGGACTTGGTGCGCGGCCTGGTCTACCCGGTGCCCGACCCGGCCTTCCCGTTCCTCGGCGTGCACCTCACCCGGGGCGTCCACGGGGACGTGCACGTCGGCCCGAACGCGGTGCCCGCGCTGGCCCGCGAGGGCTACGACTGGCGCACCGTGCGCCCGCGCGACCTGGCCGGGACGCTGGCCTTCCCCGGCACCTGGCGGATCGCCCGGCGGCACTGGCGGTACGAGGTGGGCGAGTTGCACCGCTCGCTGTCGAAGCGGGCGTTCACCGCCGCCGTGCGGCGGCTGCTGCCCGCCGTCGCCCCCGAGGACCTGGTGCCGGCCGGCGCCGGGGTCCGGGCCCAGGCCGTGGCCCGGGACGGCTCGCTGCTGGACGACTTCGCCTTCGCCGGTTTCGACCCGGCCGACCCGCGCTCCCCGCGCCGCGCGGTGCACGTGCTGAACGCCCCCTCCCCCGCCGCCACGGCCTCGCTGCCGATCGGCCGCGAGGTGGCCCGCCGGGCGCTGGCGGCGCTGGAGGCCGGCGGATGAGCCCGGTCACAGCACCTTCGGGAGGGGCCCGGGGGCCCCGTAGACTCGGGGAATTGTGACTGCCACCGCCCCCATCCCCCAGCCCTCGCCGTCCGCCCGGTTGTCCGCCGCACCGGCCGGCTACCCCGCGCCGATGTACCCGCACAAGGCCACCGACGCCCAGCACCGCGAGCGGCGCATCCGCAGCTTCCAGCCGCGCCGGGGCCGGATGACCAACGCCCAGGCGGGCGCCCTGGACCGGGGCTGGGAGGCCTACGGCATACCGATCGACGGCAGCCCGCTCGACCTGCGGGAGCTGTTCGGCGAGCTGCCGGTCACCCTGGAGATCGGCTTCGGCATGGGCGAGACCACGGCCACCATGGCCGCCGCCGACCCGGCCATGGGCATCCTCGCCGCCGACGTCCACACCCCCGGCCACGGCAACCTGCTCGGCCTGCTGGAGCGCGACGGCTCGCGGAACGTGCGGCCGGCCGCCGGCGACGCCGTGATCCTGCTGCGCGACATGCTGCCGGACGCCTCGCTGGCCGGCCTGCGGGTCTACTTCGCCGACCCGTGGCCCAAGCCCAAGCACCACAAGCGCCGGCTGGTCCAGCCGTCCTTCCTGGATCTCGTGCTGCCCCGGCTCGCCCCCGGCGCCCTGGTGCACTGCGCGACCGACTGGGAGCCGTACGCGGAGCAGATGCTGGCCGTGCTGTCCGCCTCGCCGGAGCTGGAGAACCTGCACCCCGAGGGTGACGGCAGCGGCTGGCTGGAGCCCGCGGACCACCCGGACGGCAGCATCCCCGGCTACGCGCCGCGGCCGGACTGGCGCCCGGTCACCAAGTTCGAACGGGCCGGACTGGCCAAGGGGCACGTCGTCCACGACCTGCTGTTCCGCCGCCGCTGAGCCGCCGTCGGCCGTTCGAACAGGCCACCGCGCGATGACCGGGGGGCCGTTGCCCGGACGGACGGTTCGTCCCGAGTCCTCCCGACGGGCGGGTGCGGTGGCCTACCCTGTGCCGCATGGGCAGCCCGGCCGGCGGCGGGTCCCGGGCCACCGTCCAGGCCGCCGCCGACGCACCGGAGACGGTCCCGCGCACCGGCGACACCCGGACCATCCCGGGGCCCCGGAGGCGCCGGGCCCACCGCCTCGCGCCCTGGGCCGGCGCCGCTTCACCGCCACCGCCACCGGCCGGAGCCGCCGCACCGCCCCGGCGCGGCCGCTCGGTGGCGGTCTCCTCCGTCACCGCCACCGCCGTACTGACCCTGGCCGGCTGCGGGGTGCTGATCCTGCACCTGGTCCAGCGGCAGACCGGCACCGTCGGACTGCTGGTCGGCGTCGGCCTGGCGATGGTGCCGCTGCCGTTCGTGCTCGGCGCCCTGGCCTGGCTCAACCTGACCGCCCGGGTGCCGCTGCGGCACACCGTGTTCTGCCTCGGCTGGGGCGCCTGCGCGGCCACCACCGTCGCCATCGTGGCCAACAACTGGACCGCCAGCTACCTGACCTCGCACCAGGGCCCGCTCGGCGAACTGCTGGGCGCCGGCATCGCCACCCCGCTGATCGAGGAGACCGCCAAGGCCACCGCCCTGCTGGTGCTGCTGCTGCCGCTCGGCCAGCGGCTGCGCTGCCATGGCCGCCGCACCGGCCGCCCCTGCGCTCCGCTGCTGCACCGGCTGCCGGCCCCCCGGCTCCCCCGGACGTACGCCCGCCGCCCGGCCGGTCCGCACGCCCGGGGCCGGCTGCGGCTGCGCCCGTACCTGCGCCCGCTGCCGTATCTGCGCCCGGCCCCGCCCTCCGGCGGCGGCCCGCACCGCCGCTCCCGGCCCCGCACCCTGGCGGCCGGGGTGGTGCTCGGCGGGATGACCGCCTGCGGCTTCGCCTTCACCGAGAACGCCCTCTACCTGGGCCGGGCGTTCACCACCGACCAGCGGCAGCGGCTGGACAGCATCGGCCTCGGCGATCCGCCCAGCCTGCGCGACTTCGACGGCACCGTGCAGACCTTCGTGCTGCGCGCCCTGCTCTCCCCCTTCGCGCACCCGCTGTTCACCGCGCTCACCGGGATCGGCCTGGCCGTCGCCCTGACCACCGGTCGGCGCTGGCTGGCCCGGCTGGCCGCGCCGACCGGGCTGCTGCTCGCGATGGCGCTGCACGGCACCTGGAACGCCGCCGCCGACCTCGGCACGGACGGCTTTCTGGTGGTGTACGGGGCGCTGATGGTGCCCTGCTTCGCCGCGCTGGTCTGCTTCGCGGCCTGGGCCAGGTCCCGGGCGGCCCGGCACGCCGCCCGGCGCGACAGGCGCTCCGCCGGGGCGGTCTGAAGAACCGATTTCCCATCTCGGCGACTTCCCCGTATTGTTGTGTTCACCGACGCGGGGTGGAGCAGCTCGGTAGCTCGCTGGGCTCATAACCCAGAGGTCGCAGGTTCAAATCCTGTCCCCGCTACTCAGTAGCAACGAAAGGCCCGGAGGATTCGTCCTCCGGGCCTTTCGCGTTCCCCGGCACGGCGAAGGAACGTTCTGCCGCGAAGCCGCAACAGGACCTGGGCCCCCGTCAGCGGAGACCTCCCGAACGACGGCGGCCCGGCCGACGGCCGCCGGGCGGGCCACCGATAAATCCGTTGCCCTCCGGCCGGTGGGCTGCCTATCGTGGCGGCACACTGAAGGGAGGTGATCCTGAATTGAGTTCCATCAGGATGTGTGAGGTGGCTGCTCGCTAGAGCCGCCCCTGCCTGCGCGGGGTGAGGCCTGAGGCCTCCGGCAGGCGAAATCCATAGCAGTCACCCGGCCCGCAGGCCCACCGGAACATCCCCGGTGCCTCGGCGCCAGGCCAGTGCACGGGCCGGCGCGGAGGAGCAGCCTGCGGGCTGTCTGCGTTCTCCGCCGCCCTCCGGCGTCTTCCGCCGCTCTTGGTCGTCACCCGCGCCCTGTCCGGGGCGCCACCGGGTCGTTCCCGCGGTGGGGCCGCGGCGCTAGAGTCGGCGCGGGTTCCGGAGCGGAGCGGCGCGGGCACAGGGGGTAGGCGATGGCGAAGGCGCGGCGGCGGAGCGGCACGACGGCCCTGCGGACGGCACGGTGGGCCGCGCCCGGGGCACTGGCCGGGACGGGCCTGCTCGGGCTGCTGCTCTTCTCGCTCGGCCGGGAGCAGGCCTGGCAGGCTTTCGGCGGCGGGCTGGTGGTGGCCGGGGCCTCGACGGTGCTCGGCGGCGCGCTGGGCTTCCTGTTCGGAGTGCCCCGGGTGCGCAGCGGCAGCGGCGAACCGCAGGGCTCGTACGCCCCGAACACCAACCTGGAGCAGGTGTCCGACTGGCTGACCAAGGTGCTGCTGGGCGTCGGGCTGACCCAGCTCGGCTCGCTCGGCGAGCGGCTGCACCAGCTCGGCACCGCGCTGGCCCCCGCGCTGGGCGGGGAGGACGCCGCGGTGCCGTTCGCGGCGGCACTGGTGCTGTACTTCGTGGTCTTCGGCTTCCTGGCCGGCTGGCTGGTGACCAGGCTCGCGCTGCCGCAGGTACTGACCGACGCCGACCAGGCCCTGGACCTCTTCCTCGCCGGGCAGGACCGCGACCGGCGAGGCGACAAGGTGGGCGCCGACGACCTGCGGGTCCGGGCGATGCAGCAGCTCGGGCTGCTGGGGGGCAGCGCGGAGCAGTCGGCCGCGCTGGCCGCGCAGTTGCCGCCCGCCTCCTCGCCCTCGTCCGGGCCGGAGGGCGTGGTGGCCGAGGTCCGCTCGACTGCGCGCCGCTCGGCGCTGACCGCCGACCAGGTGCGGGCGCTGTACGCGGACGGCTCCGAGGGCCGCCGGATCCAGGCGCTCGCGCTGATGCAGGGCGACCCGTCGCTGGCCGACCTGCCGAGCCTGCTGGACGCGATCGAGCGCCCGCGCTCCGGCTTCGAGCAGTACCACGCGCTGCTGGCCGCCCGGGGGCTGCTCTCCCGGCTGCCCGGCGCCGAGGCGCAGCGGCTGCGGGACGCGGTGGCCGGGCAGTTGGTGCTGCCGGAGGGGATCCCGTACGGGTCGGACCGCAGCTGGCTGGCGGAGAAGATCCTGTCCCGGCTGGAGGCGACGGCCTTCGTCCCGACGCAGCCGGCCCCGCCCGCTCAGCCTGCTGAGCCCGCTCAGCCCGTCCAGCCCGTCCAGCCCGTCCAGTCGGCTCCGTCGGCGGGCGACCACAGCTAGCTGCTGAACTCCTTGACGGTGAAGCGCAGTTCGGGCTGCTCCCAGGGCGTCTTGACCTGCGGCGGGCGGGTGCCCGTGCGCTCGGCGCCCATCTGGAGGTAGAAGCCCTCGGCGGGCGGGTGAGACACCACCTTGACCGAGGCGATCCCGGCCGCCCGGGCGCGCTCCAGCATGTCCGCGACCAGCTTCCGCCCGATGCCGAGCCCCTGGGCCTCGTCGGCGACGAACATGAGGTCCAGTTCGGCCGGTTCGCGGATCAGGCCGTAGAAGCCGAGCAGTCGGTCGGTGGTCGGGTCCGAGGCCAGGAACACCTCGTGCCGGGCGACGTACTCGGGGGTGACCCGGTAGCCGTCGATCATCGCCGCGTAGTCGCCGCGGTAGGCGGTGGAGGCCTGGATCAGCTCGGTGAGCCGGTCGGCGTCGGCCGCCCCGGCGCGCCTGATGGTCGTCTCGCTCATGCGGGCGAGTATAGGGGTGCTGACCAGGAGAGACCATTACTTTTCGGCGGCGGACCGGCGGCGGTGGTCGGCGGACCGCAGGACCAGGACGCGGCGGGTGCGGCCGTCCGCGGCGCGGGGGAAGCGGCGGATCTCGCTGGCGACGCGGCGCTCGCCGAGCGCGTACCGCAGCGGGTCGAGGTGGGCGCAGCGGAGGCCGTGGCCGTCGTGCAGCGGCTGGACGCGGACCTCGCCGTCCGGGGAGGTCACCCGGACGAGTTCCACCAGGGCGGCCAACTGCCGCTCGGGGCCGAACAGTTCGGGGTAGGCAAAGAGCAGGTAGCCGCTCAGGGTGAGCGCGAAGGCGCCGTCCGCGAACGGCAGTCGGGGCAGCGCGGCGGCCACGTACTGCTGCGGGTGCGCGGCCGAGTCGGCGGCGAACAGGCGGCGGGCGCGGTCCCAGCTGCGCAGGTAGCGGTCCGGCCGGCAGGAGCGCGGCGACGGGTACAGGTGCGGGCGGGCGGCCATCGCGGTGGCCATCGACGCCCGGGCCGCCAGCGCGTGGGCCGCGACCTCGGGTGCGGGGAGCGCGTACGCCGGGTCGGCGGCGATCACCCGGCAGCCGAGCCGGCGCGCCTCGGCGGCCAGGCCGGCCGCACCGCCCGGGCAGTCCAGCACCGGGCCCGGCAGCGCGGCGAGTTGGGCCCGGGTGAGGTCGAACAGGTCGCAGTACTCGTCCAGCGGGCGGGAGGTGACCAGGATGTCCCGACCCAGGGCGCCCGGGTCGGCGGGAGTGCGTGCGGCGGACACCCGGCCATCCGAACACGGGCCGGCCCCGCCCGCATCCGGAGCACGTCCGGATGCGGGTGGGGCCGAGGAGGCAGACGGGACCGGGGAGGGCCGCCTGGCCGGGAGGGCTGCGGGGTTCAGCGGCCGAGCAGGCCCTGGGCGGCGGCCCGGTTCACGTTGGTCAGGCCGCGGACCAGCTGGGCGGTGAGGATGATGAGCAGCACCCCGACCAGCGAGAAGCCGGCGATCTGCCAGGCCCCCTCGACGTAGTAGACGTGCTGGACGTTGTCGCTGTCGTAGAAGTCGAAGAGCCGGTACCCGCGCCACGGGGTGAAGGCCGGGAAGATCCACTGGTAGAGCGGGTACAGCGCCATCGCCCAGCCGAGCAGCAGGAACACCAGCGACAGGGCGAAGCTGAGGACCGCCCACGGGAACATCACCACCTGGTAGAACGCGGCCTTCCACCCGGCCGGGTCCGCCAGCCGCGCGGTGATCGCCCCCCAGGTGCCCGGGCGGGTCTGGCGCACCGGCGCCGGGGCGGGCACGTCCAGGGCCAGCATGCCGCGCACCCGGGCCCGCTCCATCCGGCCCATGCCGCGGGCGACGGTGGTCAGGAGGGCGAGCACGGGCAGGCCGAGGACGGTGACGAAGGTGCCGACCCCCATGCAGAACAGCACGATCGAGACGGAGAAGCCGATGACCGACAGCGGCAGACCGGTGAGCGTGTAGCCGATCTCGCGGTAGTAGTGCTTGGAGAACGGCGCCCGCCAGACGGCCGGCGGCTCCTCGGTCCGGTGGGCCCGAGCGGGACGCGGGTCGTCGCCGTAACCACCGAGGACGTCCCACTCGCGGTCCTGCGTGCTTCGGCTGCTGCTCATGTCCCGGCCCCGGTCCCTCGTTCTCGGCTGCTGATGGCATCAGTCTGGTCGAACGGCGGGCCGGGGAGGATCCGGAGGCCTGGCGGATCGGGGGTGGGGTTAACCCCCCGGCCTGCCCCCAGGTCCGCGTCGGACGTCCACGCCGGACGTCCACGCCGGACGTCCACGCCGGGCCGTCAGCCGGTCGCGCCGGTCCACTCGTCGGCGAGCAGCGAGTACAGGTACGAGTCGGACCAGACGCCGCCCTTGTACAGGTCGTGCCGGACCCGCCCCTCCAGCTGGAACCCGAGCCGGAGGAGCACCTTGGCGGAGGCGGCGTTGTCCACGTCGACCCGGGCCGCCAGCCGGTGCACGCCGAGGGCCTCGAAGGAGAGCTCGCAGAGCAGGCCGGCGATCTCGCCCGCGTAGCCGCGGCCCCAGACGTCGCGGCCCAGCACGTAGCCGAGGTGGGCGGAGCGGTGCTTGCCGAGGGTGAGGGAGGCGTGGGCGATCGGCACGGCGTCCACCGGGTCCTCGGCGTCGTCGCGCCGGGTGACGGCCAGCCGGTAGGTGTCCCGCTCCGGCGCCATCGCCTCCTCCAGGTAGAGCTCGATCTGGTCGGCGCAGGTTTCGCGGTCGCGCGGCTCGAAGGGGAGGTAGCGGGTGACCTCCGGGTCGCCGAACAGCCCGTGCAGCGCGTCCACGTCGCCGGGGGTGTGGTGATACTCGCGGATGGCCAGCCGGGGGCCGGTGAGTCGTACGGGGACCATGGCAGCCGACCCTACTCCCGGCCAGCGGTTACCGTTCGAGCTATGAACGACGAAGACCTGCGGCTCGCCCCGCGCACCAGGGCCGCCGACCTGCTCGCCTGGGCGGCGGAAGAGGACCGCACCCCGGTGGCCGAAGCGCCGCTGCGCGCGGTGCTGGCCCTGCTGGAGCTGGGCGAGGGCAGGATGCACGACGGCTGGCCCGAACTGACCTCGAACGCGGTGGAGCACCTGCTGTACGAGCGGCTCTACCTGTACGTCCAACCCGAACCGGAGGCGGACCCGTTCGCGTACGGCGCCGCCGTCCGGCTGCTGACCGACCACCAGCGGGCCGCCAAGCGGCTCAACGCCAAGCGCCAGGAGCGGCTGCACGCCGAGGCCGAGTGGCAGGGCGAGGTCGCGGCCGGGCTGCTGCGCCGCGCCGACCTGGTGACCTGGCCCCGGCTGTACGCGCTGCTGCTGCACGCGTACGGGGCGGACGTCACGGATCCGGAGGCGGTGCGGGAGTGGCTGACCGGCTTCCGGGAGCTGGCGCAGGAGGAGCGGCTGGCCAGGTTCGCCGCACTGGCGCAGACCGGCTGGCTGGACGAGGTGGACGAGCAGGGCTGGAGCCCGACCCGGGTGATCTCGGTCGGCATGGCCACCGACGGCGCGCGCCGGCTGCTGGAGCAGGGCCTGATGCGGCGCAGCTACCGCAACCTGACCGAGCTGACCGCGCTGGGGCGGCCGATGCCGGACGAACTGGCCGGGGACTTCGGGGCGTTCGAGGAGGCGGCGGTGGAGGCCGCGCTCGACCTGTACGGGGAGTGGACGGTGCCCGGGCTGCCGCGACTGCTGGTGGAGGAGTTCCCGGACCTCGCGCCGGAGCCGGGGCAGGAGGAGATCGACGCGTACCTGGCGGGGCCGGCGCAGGAGGAGTTCGACGCCCGCCTGGAGGAGCTGGCGGGATCGGCAGTCCCGGCGGACCAGGCAGACCCGACGGACCCGACGGACCCGACGGACCCGGCGGACCCGACGCAGGAGTGACGCGGCGAAGCCCCGGCCGCCGGTGCCTTTCGGTTCCGGCGGCCGGGGCTTCGCGGGTGCGTCAGGGGTTGAGGCCGCGCTGCTGGAACCAGGTCTCCGGGTCGACGGGGGCGCCGCCACCGGGGCGGACCTCCACGTGCAGGTGCGCGCCGGTGACGTTGCCGGTGGCGCCGACCTTGCCGATCTGCTGGCCGGAGCCGACCTTGCCGGAGCCCTTGATGATCGAGGAGAGGTGGCAGTACCAGATCTCGGTGCCGTCGGGCAGGGTCTCGACGATCCGGTAGCCGTACGAGCCGGACCAGCCGGCCGAGGTGATGGTGCCCTGGCCGACCGCGTAGACGGGGGTGCCGGTGTCGGCGGCGAAGTCCAGGCCGGTGTGCAGGTGGGCCCAGTAGCGGGCGCTCTGGCCGTAGTGGGCGGTGAGGTGGTAGTCGCGCACCGGCAGGGTGAGGGCGGCGGCCTTGGCCCGCTCGGCCTCCTCGGCGGCCCGCTTGGCCTCGGCCTCCTTGGCGGCGGCCTTGGCCTCCGCCTCCTTCGCGGCCTGGACGCGGGCGTCCTCCTCGGCGGCGGTGCGCTGGCTGTCGGCCTGCAGCTGGATGCGGGCGGCGAGCGCGAGGCCGGGGTCGGCGGAGAGGGCGACCGGGGTCTCGTCCGGGGTCTCGATGGCGGGGGCGGCGGCCGGGGTGGCGGAGGCGAAGCCGGTGGCGCCCAGGGTGGCGGCGACGGCGGTGACGCCGAGCAGCGGGGAGGTCCCACGGACCTGACGCGGCATCCGGTGCCGGTTGGTCTCGGCGTCCGGGCCCGCGTACTCGGGGCCGTCCGGGCCGGGGTGGTCGAGGAGCCGGGTACCTGCTGCGAGGCCGGCCGGGTGTGCCGGGGTGTGCGTCGACGCCACGGAGGCGCGCTCCTTTCCTTCCTTCGCGCCTACCGGGTTAGCTGACGGGTTCGGAGCAGGAAGGTCTCCTACGGCTGGGCCGGAGCCCCGCCGATTCACCCCAAGGAACGTGGTTCCCCGGCTCCCTGACCTGCCCGGAGGCCGGTCGGCGGGATTAGGCGACGGCGCACGGTGCCGTCTGGGTACGGCGTTGAGGACCGCGCTGCGTTATCAAACGTTAATCCTAGGAGGCCCTGATTCCAAGCCGTTCGCCCGGGACGACCGGAGACAGGCGGGGCACTCTGGGACGCGAAGGGCGTTTTGTCCCCCTTGAGCCCCTTTGGGCATGCTTGAACACCATTGACGCCACCTCACGTGATCGGACGTCAACGGACGGCCCTTCATTCAGGCACTCACCGCCGACCTCCCCCGCTCCACAGGGTGCGAAGGCTTGACGGCTAAGGCTATTAGCCTTAGCTTTATGGCTATCAGCAGCACGTTGAAGCCCCGCACCGGCAACCCCCGGAGGCCCACCATGAACGCCACCAGCGCCCCCACCACCCAGTACCTCGACGTCACCGGCGGCCGCCTCGCCTACGACGACACCCGGCAGGGCGACGGCACCCCCGTCGTGCTGCTCCCCGGAATGCTCGACACCCGCGCCGCCTACCGGCACCTCCACCCGCTGCTGGCCGCCGCCGGCCGCCGGGTCATCACCATGGACCTGCGCGGCTTCGGCGAATCCTCGATCATCTGGGACGACTACTCCCCCGCCGCCATCGCCACCGACGTCCTCGCCCTGCTCGACCACCTCGGCATCGACCGCGCCGTCCTGGTCGGCAACTCCTACACCGGCGCGACGGTCGTCAAGGCCGCCGGCGACGCCCCGGAGCGGGTCGCCGGCATCGCCCTGATCGACGCCTTCATCGAGAACCCCCCGCCCGGCGCCCTCATGCGCGGCGCCCTCCGCGCCATGGGCGCCCTGACCGTCCACTCGCCCGCCTTCTGGGGCCTCTACCACCGCAAGCTGGCCTACCCGGGCGCCAAGCCCGCCGACTTCGACACGTACGTGGCCGGACTCGTCGCCGCCATGCGCACCCCCGGCCGCAAGACCGCCACCCGCGGACACGTCGGCGGGGACTCCGCGCCCGTCGGCTGGACCGCGGCCGTCCGCTGCCCCTCGCTCGTCATCATGGGCAGCAAGGACCCCGACTTCCCCAAGCCGGAAGCCGTCGCCGACCGGCAGGCCGCCGCGCTCAACGCGCGGAAGGTCATGATCGACGGATCCGGGCACTACCCGATGGCCGACAACCCGCAGGCCACCGCCGGCGCCCTGCTGCCCTTCCTCGCCGAACTCGCCTGAGCCCCGCCCACCCCGTCCGCCCACGTCAGCCCCGCCCCCACGCGCCGCCCCGCCCCGCCACGTACGCCTTCCACCGACGGAGAGCCCACACCATGCCCCGAGTAGGACTCACCCCCGAGCAGGTCGTCGACCACGCCCTCGCCCTCATCGACGAGCAGGGCGCCGACGCCCTCACCCTGGCCGCCGTCGCCGCCCGGGCCGGGGTCGCCACCCCGTCGCTGTACAAGCACGTCAGCGGCGGCCTCACCGAACTGCGGCGGCTCATCGCCGTCCGGGTCACCGAGGAACTCGCCGACCGGCTCGCCGAGGCCGCCGTCGGCCGCAGCGGGGACGACGCCGTCGCCACCGTGCTGCGTGCCTACCACGCGTACGCCACCGAGCACCCGCACCGCTACAACGCCCTCCCCCAGGCCCCGCAGCCGGACGACGACCTCACCCGCGCGGCCGGTCGGCTCGTCGGGGTGATCATCGCCGTCCTGCGGGAGTACGGCCTCGACGGCGCGGAGGCGATCCACGCCGCCCGCACCGTCCGCTCCGTCGCCCACGGCTTCGCCTCCCTCTCCATCGGCGGCGGCTTCCAGCTCGCCGAGGACCTGGCCACCACCCAGAGCCGCCTCATCACCCTCCTCACCACCGGCCTCCGCACCTGGCCCACCCCCTGAGACGCCGGCCACCGCACCGACCGCGGCACGACCCGCCCGGCCTCCCGCGACGGCGGAACGGCCAGCGCCCCGGGTGACACATGCGCGAGAAGTCGGCCCCGCCGACTTCCCGTGCGGCGGGCAGGCAGCGGCCTGGGGGTGGTGGGGGTGGACGGGTTAGTGTGGCCGGGCTGACTGGTGGTCATGACAGGGGACCGCCGACCCCTTGGCGGAGGTCCACGTGCCCGCACCGATAGCGAGGGCACGGCGGTGGTATCTGCGGCTGCTGGACGGGAACGCCCGGGCGGCGCGGTACGCGCTGGGGGTGCTGCTCGGAGTGACGGCGGTGCTGAGCGTCCTGCCGATCGTGCTGCCGTACAGCTGGCCGCCGTCGGCGCTGGTGCTGCCGCTGGTGGTCGGCGGGCTGCTGTTGCGGCGCGGGCAGCTGCTGGTGCTGGTGTGCGCGGCGCTGGCCGGCGGGGTGCTGGGGGCGGTGGTGCGGGATCCGCTCGGGGTGCGGATCGGGGTGACGCTGGTACTGGCCGCGACCGCGGTGACGGTGCTGGCCGCGAACCGGTTCCGGCACCGGCTGGGTCTGCGCGGGACGCAGGGCGATTCGATGCTGCTGGAGCTGGCCGAGCACACCCGGGCACTGGCCCGGCTTCCGGAGCGGCTGCTCGACTGGCACTTCGACAGTGCGCTGGCGCCGGCCGGCGACACCTCGTTCTCGGGTGACTTCCTGCTGTGCGCGCACCGCCCCGAGGAGGATCTGCTGGAACTGCTGCTGGTGGACGTGTCGGGCAAGGGCAGCCGGGCGGCGGCCCGCTCGACGCACCTGTCGGGCGCGTTCGCGATGCTGCTGGGGCGGGTGCCGCCGGAGGCGTTCCTGCCGGCGGCCAACGACCATCTGGTGCGGATGGGCTGGGAGGACGACTTCGCGACGGCGGTGCACCTCGCGCTGCGCCCGGCGACGGGCGACTACCTGCTGTTCAACGCCGGCCATCCGGCGCCCGCGCAGTTCCGCCGGGCGGACGGCGGCGGCTGGGCGCGGTCGGGGCACGGCGGTCCGGCGCTGGGGCTGGTGTCGGGCGCGCTGTACCCGGCGGTGTCGGGGCGGCTGCGGCGGGGCGATTCGCTGCTGCTGTTCAGTGACGGCCTGGTGGAGGTGCCGGGTCGGGACCTGGACGAGGGGGTGGGTCGGCTGCTGGCGGCGGCCGAGCCGGTGGTGCGGCCGTGGCGGACGCAGCAGCAGCTCACCCGGGGTGCGGCGGAGCGGCTGGTCCGGACGGTGGCGCGGGACGCGGCGGACGACCGGACGCTGGTGCTGGTGCGCCGTCTGGGTCACCATTCACCCGCTTCAGCACCCGCTTGAGAAATAAGGTATGAAGAATTAAGTGCCCGTTCGGGCACCCAGAGGGCACCCACCCCCCGAGAGCGGAAAGGCCGGGTATCCGATGGACCTGACCTCGCCGTGGGTTCCCCCCTCCGAGGACGAGAGCCGGACGCCGCGCAGCAGTCCCACCACCCGCAGCCCCATGCGGTGCGTGCGCTTACTTCTCGGCTGCACCAGCGCCGCCGAACTGCTCGGCACCGTCCTCGCCGAGGGGCCGGGCTGGATCACCGGCGAGGGTTCCGCGCTCTACCTGCTGGATTCCGCCGGAATGCTCCGGCTGACCGCCTCGCACGGGCTGCCGGACTGGGCCCACGAGCGCTACAGCATCGTCGATCCGGCCGGTGACCTCCCCGCCGCGATGGCCCTGCGGTTACGCCGCCCCTACCTGCTCAGTCCCGAGCACACCAGCGTCGACTACCCGAACAAGAACGCCGGCATGGGCACCGGCATGGTCGCCGTGATCGCCCTGCCGATGGTCGTCGACGAGCGGCCGGTCGGCGTCCTCGCCCTCGCGCTGGCCCACCGGGGCACCGTCCCCCGCCGCGACCTGGACGTCCTGGAGACCATCGGCGAGGCCTGCGCCCACCGGCTGTCCCACCTGCTCGACCACGCGGACGCCCGGATACCCCAGGACCCGGCCGGGGCGCCGCCGGACGGGGCCGGCAGCCTCCCCGCCGGGCTGGCCCACCCGATGCTGTCGCTCGCCGTCCGGGCGGCCGGGCACGGCGCCTTCGAACGCGATCTGGTCACCGGCGAGAGCTACTGGGACGCCGCGGCGTTCCGGGTCACCGGCCAGCCCGCCACCGCCGACGGCTCCGCCCCGGAGCTGGACCGGATCGTCCACCCGGAGGACCTGCCGGACGTGCAGGCGGCGCTCGCCGAATCGCTCACCACCGGCGGGTGGTACCGGATCGGGTACCGGGTGCTGCGCGGGGGCGGCAGGGTGGCGCGGATCGAGGAGACCGGCGAGGTGATGCTGGACGTCCACGGTCGGCCGGTCCGGGTCGCCGGGCTGCTCTCCGACCGGGGCCAGGGCCGCGGCCGGGACCAGGGCCGGGAACACCCAGGGCAGCAGCCCGAGGAGCAGTCCACCCCGGCCGGGGCACGGACGGCGCTGCTGCTCGCGCTCACCCGGTCGCTGTCGCGGGCGGTGACCGTCCGGGACGTCACCACCGCCGTCACGGACGTCGCCCGCCCGGCGTTCGGCGCCGCCAGCATCGTCCTGGACCTGGTGGACGAGGGCCGGCTGCTGCCCGTCTCGCACACCGTGTACGGCGGGCCCAGACGCACCGAGCTGACCCGGCTGGCGGACCTCTCCGAGAACGTGATGCAGCACGCGCTGACCCGCTCGGCCCCGCTGTTCAGCGAGCCCGGCCCGGACCGGGGCCGGCACGGCCCGCTCACCCCGGCCTCCTGGGCGGTGCTGCCGCTGGTCGCCTCCGGGCGGCAGGTGGGCTCCTGCCTGATCACCTTCTCCGCCGAGCGGGCGTTCGGCCGGGAGGACCGCACCCTGTACTCGGCGTTCGCCGGGATCCTGGCGCAGTCCCTGGAGCGGGCCCGGCTGTACGACACCCACCACCACCGCGCCACCGAGCTGCAGCGCGCGATGCTGCCGCGCACCCTGCCCCGGCTGCCCGGGATCGCCAGTGCCGCCCGCTACCTGCCGAGCACCGAGGGCATGCAGATCGGCGGCGACTGGTACGACCTGCTGAGGCTGCCGGACGGCCGGATCGGGCTGGTGATCGGCGACGTCCAGGGCCACAACGCGGAGGCGACGGCGGTGATGGGCCAGCTGCGCAGCGGCCTGCGGGCGTACGCGACGGACGGGCACGATCCGGCCGCCACGCTGGCCCGGACCAGCCGGCTGCTGACCGAGCTGGACACCGACCTGTTCGCGACCTGCCTCTTCCTGGCCCTGGACCCGGCCGACGGCGCGCTGACCGCGGCCCGGGCCGGGCATCCCGCGCCGGTGCGGATCGCGGACGGCAGGGCCGTCGAGCTCGATCTGCCGGGCGGGCCGCCGCTGGGCGTGGACCCGGGGCAGCCGTACCCGCTGACGGTCGGCCGGCTGGCGGTCGGCGAGACGCTGCTGGTGTACACCGACGGGCTGGTCGAGGACCGCGAGGAGGACTACGACGAGTCGGTGCAGCGGATGCTCGGCGGGCTGGAGCTGTGGGCCCGGCAGACCGGCCCGACCCGGGTCGGCGCGGCGCCCGCGCTGGAGCGGCTGGCCGACCTGCTCACGCTGAACGTGACCGAGCGGCGGTCCCGGCCGGACGACGTGGCGCTGTTGCTCCTGCACCGGACGTCGCCCCTTCCGTAACACCGTGCACACGTTCCCCACACATCCCAGGACGTGACTCGGCCATCTCCCGCCCGGCCCGGCCGACGCGCCGCAGGCGCCCCACCGGGGACGAACGTCCTCGGGCCGTCCGGATCGCGGTCGAACGGCGCCGGTTTGACGCCGTATTGACTGGATATTGACGAGATCCGGTCACTTGGCGAGATCCGTTCACACCTTCGTAGGATCATCACCCTAGAATTCGCGGCGTGACGATGACTCAGTGGTGCACAACGGCAACCGGCGTACTCGCCGCCCTCGCCCTCGTGGCCACCGCCCGGTACCGCGCCGTGTCCGTCACCCAGCGCCGCCGCGCCGACCGGCTGCGACGCGACCTCGCCCGGCTCCAGGAGCAGCTGGGCGCCGAACTCTCCCGCCGCGGCGCCGACCTGGCCGCCGTCCAGCAGGAGCAGGAACTCACCGCCTCCACCCAGCGGGCCTTCCTCAGCGTCGCCCGCCGCATCCTCGTCATGGCCCACGACCAGCAGGCCCTGCTCGACGAGATGGAACGCACCCACGACGACCCGGCGCTGCTGGAGGGCCTGCTCAAGGCCGACCACGCCGCCGCCCAACAGGCCCGGCTGGCCCAGACCCTGGCCGTGCTGTGCGGCGCGCGGGCCGGCCGGCACTGGCCCGAGCCGGTCTCGCTGGAGGACGTCGTGCGCGGCGCCCAGTCCCGCATCCTGCCGTTCCAGCGGGTGGTGGTCCGCAGCCGGATCGAGACCGCCGTGGTCGGCGCCGCCGCCGAGGCGCTGATCCACGCCGTCGCCGAGCTGCTGGACAACGCCACCCGCTACTCCCCGCCCAGCACCCAGGTGTTCGTCACCCTGATGCCGGTGCACAACGGAGCCGTCATCGAGATCGACGACGGTGGCGTCGGCATGCCGGAACAGGCCGTCGCCAAGGCCGCCGCCGCCCTCGCCGGCGGCACCAGCCTGGAGGTCTCCCGGCTCGGCGAGGTGCCGCAGCTGGGCCTCGCCGCGGTCGGCCGGCTGGCCGAGCAGTACGGCTTCCGGGTCACCCTCAGCTCGGCGCCCTCGCCGTACGGCGGCGTCCGCGTCGTCGTGATGCTGCCGAACGCCCTGCTCACCGAACCGCTGCCGCCCACCGTCCCCGGCCTCGGACCGGACGACCGGGCGTTCAGCACCGATTTCCGGCCGACCGGACACCCCGCCGGACACCCCCTGGTGGAGACCCCGCCGGCCGGCCGACCCCCCGCGGCCGCCGACACCCCGCCGCCGCTGCCCCGCCGGAGCCACCGACGCGACCGCGCCGCCCGCCCCGCCCAGCACGCCTCTCCCGCGCCGCCGCCCGCCCCGCCGTACCGCTCGGCCCGGGACGCGCAGGCGTTCATGGCGATGTTCCAGGCCGGCACCGCCAGCGGCCGATCGGCCGCCCGGGTCCAGGCCCAGCACGACCCTTCCCTGCCCGCTTCCCCCCGACTTCCCCAGCGCTCCGGAGAGTTCCATGACCACCACCCCTGATCTCGGCTGGATGCTCGCCGACATCGTCAACGTCCCGCAGGTCCAGCACGCCGTCGTCGTCTCCAACGACGGCCTGGAGATCGGCCGCAGCGCGAACATCGCGCGCGAGGACGCCGAACGGCTCGCCGCCGCCTGCTCCGGACTCCAGTCGCTGGCCCGCGGCGTCGCGACCGGGTTCGGCGGACCGGGCAGCGCCACCCGCCAGATCATCATCGAGTACGGCGGCGGCTACCTGTTCATCGTCGCCGCCGGGGCCGGCGCGCACCTGGCCGTGGTGACCAGCGACGCCGTGGACGCCGGCCTGGTCGCCTACCAGATGCAGGTCCTGGTCGAACGGATCGGCAGCCACCTCACCAGCCCGCCGCGGGTCGACCACGCGGCGGGGGGGCACCGGTGAGCGGGCCGGTCCGGCCCTACGTCATCACCGGTGGCCGCAGCCGGTCCACCCGGGCCGAGCTGGCCATCGAGAGCCTGGTCAGCGCGTTACCCGAGCCGCCGGAGCTCCCCGACCACGCCCTGCTCAACCGCGAGCACCGGCGCATCCTCGCGCTCTGCCACAGCCTGCTGTCGATCGCCGAGGTGGCGGCCCACCTGGGGCTGCCGCTCGGCGTCGTCAAGGTGCTGGTCGGCGACCTCTGGGACCTCGGCGCCGTCCAGGTCCTCCCGCCCGTCCCGCAGGCCGAACGCCTGCCCGCAACCCTTCTGGAAGAGGTGCTCGTTGGCCTCCGCCAACTCCGCTGAAGCCCCCGGGGCCACCGCCGACCTGCCCGCCGAGCCGCGGTACCTGCCGTCCTCGGTCCAGGGCGCGGTGAAGATCCTGGTCACCGGCCCGTTCGGGGTCGGCAAGACCACGCTGGTCGGCTCGCTCAGCGAGATCACTCCGCTGCGCACCGAGGAGACGATGACCGCCGCCAGCAGCGGCATCGACGACCTCACCGGGCGCACCGGCAAGACCACCACCACGGTCGCGCTCGACTTCGGCCGGATCACGCTCAACCCGCGGCTCGCGCTGTACCTGTTCGGCACGCCCGGCCAGCGGCGGTTCTGGCCGCTCTGGGACGACCTGTCGCGCGGCGCGCTCGGCGCCATCGCCATGGTCGACCTGCGCCGCCCGGACGAGAGCTTCGACGTGCTCGGCCGCCTGGAGGAGCAGCGCATCCCGTTCGCCGTGGCGGTCAACACCTTCTCGGACACGCCGAGTTACCCCGAGGAGGAGCTGCGCTCCGCCCTCGACCTGCTGCCGGAGGTACCGATCCTGCACTGCGACGCCCGCGACCGGCGGCAGTCCTACGACCTGCTGATCGACTTCGTCGACCACCTGCACCGCAGCTCGATCCTGGAGCTCCAGGGATGACCGCGCCCGAACCCGGCACCGCCTCCCCCGGCTGCCCGTTCCCGCACGGCGGCAGCCTGCCCGCCGGCCTCCCGCTGACCCCGCTGTACGGCCCCGCCGTCGCCGAGGACCCGCACGGCCTGTACGCCCGGCTGCGCCAGCGCTACGGCCCGGTCGCGCCGATCGAGCTGGAGCCCGGGGTCGAGGCCTGGCTCGTCCTCGGCTACGCCGAACTGCTCGAACTCACCCGCAACGAGGCGCTGTTCTCCAAGGACTCGCGCCGCTGGCGGGTGCCCGCCGAGGGCCGGCTGGCCCCCGACTCCCGGCTGCTGCCGATGACCTCCTGGCGGCCCACCCTGCTCAACCTGGACGGCGCCGAGCACCAGCGGCTGCGCTCCGCCGTCTCGGACACCCTCTCCCAGATCGACCACCGCCAGCTGCGCGAGACCACCGAGGCCTGCGCCAACGACCTCATCGACAGCTGGGGCCCGGACGGCACCGCCGACCTGATCGCCCAGTACGCCCGCCCGCTGCCGCTGCTGGTCTTCACCCAGCTGGTCGGCCTGCCCCGCGAGGCCGGGCCCCACCTGGTCGAGCTGATCAGCCACTTCGTGGACAGCGGCCCCAAGTCGGTGCGCGCCAACGCCGAGTTCCAGGCGATCCTGGTCGACCTGGTCCGGCGCCGCCGGACCGCCCCCAGCGCCGACCTCACCTCCTGGCTGCTCGCCCACCCGGCCGGGCTCACCGACGAGGAGGCCGTGCACCACCTGGTGGTGATGCTGGTCGCGGGCAACGAGACCAGCATCAACTGGACCGGCAACACGCTGCGGCTGCTGCTCACCGACCGCCGGTTCCGGGCCACCCTCACCGGCGGGCGGCTCACCGTCTCCGACGCGCTGGAGGAGGTGCTCTGGCGCGACCCGCCGACGCAGAACTTCCCCGGCCGCTGGGCCACCGGCGACACCGTCCTCGGCGGCCAGTACATCAGCGCCGGCGACATGCTCGTCCTCGGCCTGGCCGCGGCCAACGCCGACCCGGCCGCCCAGGGCCTCGCCTCCGCCGCCCAGGGCTCGCTCGGCGGCAACCGGGCCCACCTCGCCTGGGGCGCCGGACGGCACGTCTGCCCGGCCCAGCACCCGGCCCGGATCATCGTCGAGACCGCCGTCGAGACCCTGCTGCACCGCCTGCCCGATCTCCAACTCGCCGTCCCCGCCGGCGACCTGGGATGGCGCCCGTCCCCGTGGTCACGGGCCCTGCTCGGCCTGCCGGTGCTGTACAGCGCCTTCACCCCGCCCCGCCCGCCAGCCCCCGAGAGGCCCGCATGGACACCGCCGTCGACCCCCGACCCGAGCCCGTCAGACTCGACCCCTTCGGACGCGACCAGCACCAGGAGAACGCCCGCCTCCGGGCGGCCGGCCCCGCGGTCCTGGTGGAGCTCCCTGGCGGGGTGGTGGTCTGGGCGATAACCCACCACGACACCCTCCAGGCGCTGCTCGCCGACCACCGGGTGGGCAAGAACGCCCAGCTGTGGACGACCTTCCGGGAGGGCCGGCTGCCTCAGGGCTGGCCGCTGCTCAACTTCGTCACCGTGCCCGGCATGGTCACCGCCGACGGCGACGACCACCGGCGGCTGCGCGGCCTGGTCAGCCAGGCCTTCACCCCGCGCCGAATAGCCGACCTGGCGCCCGCGATCGAGGCCCGCACCGTCTCGCTGCTCGACCGGGTCGCCGAGCTGGACGGCGCGTTCGACCTGCGCGAGCACTTCGCCTACCCGCTGCCGATGCAGGTGATCGGCGAACTGCTCGGCCTGGCGCTGGAGGAGCAGGACAGGCTGCACGAGCTCTCCGACACCCTGGTCTCCAGCTCGGCCACCCCGGCGGCGGCCGCCGCCGCGCAGCAGGCCCTGTACGCGCTGCTGGGCTCCGTGGTGGCGGCCAAGCGGGCCGCGCCCGCCGACGACCTCACCACCGACCTGATCGCCGCCCGCGAGGCCGGGGACCGGCTCAGCGAGGCCGAACTGGTCGGCACCCTGCTGCTGATGCTGGTCGCCGGGCACGAGACCACGCTCAACCTGATCACCAACGCCGTCCGGGCCCTGCTCGCCCACCCCGACCAGCTGCGGCTGGTGCTCTCCGGCGAGCAGCCGTGGTCGGCGGTCATCGAGGAGACGCTGCGCTACGACTCGCCGGTCGGCCAGTTCCCACTGCGCTACGCGACCGAGGACATCGAGGTCGGTGACGTGGTGATCCGACGCGGCGAGGCGCTGCTCGCCTCCTACGCGGCGGCCGGCCGCGACTCCGGGCACCACCCGGACGCCGACCGCTTCGACGTCACCCGGCGGCCCAACCGGCACCTGTCGCTCGGCCACGGCCCGCACTTCTGCCTCGGCTCCGGGCTGGCCCGGCTGGAGGCCGAGACCGCGCTGCGGCACCTGTTCGGGCGGTTCCCCGGGCTGGCCCTCGCCGAGGGCGACGCGCCGGAGCCGATCGGCTCCTTCATCAGCAACAGCGTGCGAACCCTGCGGGTGACGGTCTGAGCCGCCCGGTTACCTGAAGGCGGCCCGGGTCGTTCGGCAGTGCATGAAGAAACTCGCCACCCTGGCCGCCCTCACCATGGCGGGCCTCGCGCTCGCCGCCCCGGCGGCGTCCGCCACCACCCAGACCGCGAGCTCCCCGGACGCCACCGGGGGCCTCACCGACGGTCTCAACCTCTCCCCGGCCGACCTCGCCATCCACGCCGCCGGCAAGTTGCCGGTGGTCGGCCACACCGCCCAGGAGGTGGAGGCCGTCGGCACCAACCAGATGACCCACCCGGGGCTCAGCGGTCAGATCGGCTGACCCGGATCGACTGACCCGGATCGGCTGACCACGCCCACCGGGCACCGCCCCGGTTGCCGCCACCCCCGTCGGCGGCAACCGGGGCTTCGCCGTTCCCGGGCCCGCCCGGCCCGCGCCGCAGGCCTGCCCGGACCACCCGGCGCCGCCGGACCGCCCTGCCCGGCGCCGCCGGGCCCGCTCGGCGCCGGTCGGACCGTGAGAAGCCCGCTCAGAAGAGGCCGTTCAGCTCCTGGTAGGTCAGCCCGCCCTCCAAGGCGGTGTAGGTGCCGCTCGCGTACACCTCCGCCGCGGCCCGGCGCACCGCCGCGTACGCCACCTCGGCCAGCCCGGGGCCGAGGCTCACCCGGGCCACGCCCAGCTTCGCCAGCTCCGGGACGGACGGCGCGCCCGGCCCCGCCAGCACGTTCAGCGGCACCGGGACGGCCGCGGCCAGCGCGGCGATCGTCTCCTGGTCCGCGACACCGGGCACGAACACGCCGTCCGCACCCGCCTCGACGTAGGCCCGCAGCCGGCGCACCGCGTCGTCCAGCCGGCCCTCCGGCGCGCCGATCCCGTGCAGGAACACGTCGGTGCGCGCGTTGACGTAGGCGGGCACGCCCGCCGCGTCCGCCGCCGCCCGGGCCGCCGCGATCCGCTCGGCGGCCTCGGCCACCGGTCGGCCCTCGTCCTCCAGGTTGACGCCGACCGCGCCGGTGGCCAGCAGCGCGGCGACGGACTCGCCGACGCCGGCCGCGGTCCGCGCGAAGCCGCTCTCCAGGTCGGCGGTGACCGGCAGGTCCACCGCGCGGACCACCTGCGCCGTCCGTACGAGGACCTGTTCGAGGTCGGCGCCGCCGCCGTCCCGGCTGCCGAGCGACCAGGAGACGCTCGCACTGGCCGTCGCCACCGCCCGCGCTCCGGCGGCGGCGACCAGGCGAGCGCTCGCCGCGTCCCACACGTTGGCGAGCACCAGCGGCTCGCCCGGCCGGTGCAGTTCCCGGAGCAGCCGGGCCTTCTCCTGCTGGACGACCGCCATGTCCGCCATGTTCGTCATGTCCCCGGGCCTCACTTGGCGGCCGGGCTGAGCCGGGAGGCCACCCCGATCCGGTTCCAGGCGTTGATGGTGACGATCAGCGCGATCAGCTGGGCCAGCTCGGTCTCGTCGAACTGGGCGGCGGCCTCGGCGTAGACCGCGTCCGGGACGTGGCCCTGGGTCAGCAGGGTGACCGACTCGGTGAGGGCCAGCGCGGCCCGCTCCCGGGCGGTGAACCAGGGGGTCTCGCGCCAGGCCGGGAGGGAGAGCAGCCGGTGGTCCTGCTCGCCGCCCTTCAGGGCGTCGGTGCTGTGCATGTCGATGCAGAAGGCGCAGCCGTTGATCATCGAGGCGTGCACCTTGACCAGCTCGGCGAGCGTGTGGTCGATGCCCTTCCGGGCGGCGCGGTCCACCGCGATCATGGCCTGGTAGAAGTCGGGGGCCAGGCTGTGCAGCGCGAGGCGCTGGGCGGGGGCCGGGACCGGGACCGGGGCCTCGGTCGGCTGGTGCTCGTTCGTCGTCATGGCCACCAGCCTAGGGACCTGGTGGACCTGTTCCCTGGTGCATTTGAACCGCGAAATCCTGGGCCACTTCGGCCTGCGCCCGGCCGTCCGGCGAGTGTGCCACGGCGGCGGCCGAAAAGGGAGGGCCCTGGGGCGCCTCAGGGCGCGGACGCGCACTCCCGGCGCGCGAACGGGAGTGCGAGGATCGACCGCGGGGGCGCCACCACGCGTGCCCCCGCCGGGCGAGGTCAGGGGGCCGCGATCGTGTGTACGGCGTTCGTCAGCATCGAACCGGGAGCGGCCGTGCCGGTGCTGCTCCTCTCCGTCCGGGACGAGTACCTCGGGCGCGGCTGGCTGCCGCCGGACCACCACTGGCCGGACCGGCCGGCCCTGGTCGGCGGACTCGACCTCGCCGCCGGCGGCACCTGGCTGGCCGTCGACCCCGGGCGGCGGACCGCCGCCTGCCTGCTGAACGGCTTCGGGCCGCTCGCCCCCGCCGACACCCGGCTCTCCCGTGGCGAACTGCCGCTCACCGCCGTCCGGGACGGCGGGATCGGCCACCTCGACCTCACCCCGTACGACCCGTTCCACCTCGTCCTGGTCCGGCCCGACGGCGCCCGGGTCGCCAGTTGGGGCGGCGGCCGGCTGGAGGAGCGCGAACTGCCGGTCGGCCTCAGCGTGGTGCTCAACGACGGGTTGGAGGGCACGGCCGCCAACCGGACCGCCTCCGAGCGGATCCGCGCGCTGATGGCCGCCCGCGCCGACCGCTTCCGGGCCCGCCTCGCCGCCGCGCCCCGGCCGGAGCCGACCGGCGACGGGCCCGCCGAACGGGCCTGGGGCGACTGGCTGCCGATCGTCGCGGGCGACGGCCTGCCGCTGGACGACGACGCGGCGCTGATCCAGCGGCGGGACTTCGGCGACGGGCGGATCTGGGGGTCCTCCTCGATCTCGCTGCTCGCGCTCGGGCCGGACGGGCCGCGCTACGACTTCGCCCCCGCGCCGGTGCCCGCCGACGGCGGGGCGTGGCGGCGGGTGCCGCTCGGCGGGGGCGGACCGGCGGCGCGGTCCGGCGGCTGATCGGCTGCCAACCGGCGGCTGGCCGACAGCGGTGGCGCCCAGACGTCCGCTCGATGAACTTCTGGCGGCGGGGCTGCCGGGCGTCTACATGCCCGTAGTAGCTTCGCGGGGCTCCCCCGGATCCAGACCCCCGAGCGAAGGTGCGCGATGTCCACCCTGACCTACCCGGAAGCGATAGGCGTCGGCCTGCTGCAGGGTGTGACGGAACTCTTCCCGGTCTCCAGCCTGGGCCACAGCATCCTGCTCCCCGCCCTGATCGGCGGGAAGATCCAGCGGGACCTCGACATGACCGCCGAGGGCTCCTCCTACCTCGCCGTCCTGGTCGGCCTGCACCTGGCCACCGCGTTCGCGCTGGTGGTGTTCTTCCGCAAGGACTGGGTCCGGGTGATCGGCGGCTTCTTCAGCTCGATCCGCCGCCGCCGGGTCGAGAGCCGGGACGAGAAGCTCGCCTGGCTGCTGATCATCTCCACCATCCCGGTCGGGGTGGCGGGCCTCGCCCTGGAGAAGGCGCTGCGCAACGCGCTCGGCAAGCCCGTCCCGGCCGCCGTCTTCCTCGCCCTCAACGGGCTGGTGCTGCTCGGTGCCGAACGACTCAAGCGCGGCGGCACCGGCCGTCGGCGGGCCGGGCACGCCGCCCCGCCGACCGAGGAACCGGGCCTCGACCCGGCGATCGCCTCCGACCACCGCCTCGCCCGGCTCAGCTTCGTCCAGGGCGCCTGGATCGGCGCCGCCCAGATCCTCGCGCTCTTCCCCGGCATCAGCCGCTCCGGTGTCACCATGAGCGCCGGCATCCTGCGCGGCCTGCACCACGAGGACGCCGCCCGCTTCTCCTTCCTGCTCGCGACCCCGGTCATCCTGGCCGCCTCCGTGCTGAAGGTGCCGGAGCTGTTCAAGCCGGAGAACTCCGCCGTCCTCGGCCCGGTCGTCGCCGGCAGCATCGCCGCCTTCGTCGCCGGCTACGTCTCGGTGCGCTTCCTCACCAAGTACTTCGAGACCCGCAGCCTGACGCCGTTCGCGCTCTACTGCTTCCTCGCCGGCGTCGGCAGCGCGGTCTACCTGTCGGTCTGATCCGCCCCCACCCCGGGGTCGAGGATGCCGGGCCGCGCGATAATCGGGCCCGTGAGCAGCTCCTGGACTTCCTTCGGCGGCGACTTGCACCTGGACCTCACCGAGCGGCGCGCCGCCGGGGCCGGGCTGCGGGCCGCCCTGGAGGACGCGCTGCGCGAGGCCGTCCAGGACGGGCGGCTCGTGCCCGGCACCCGGCTGCCGTCCTCGCGGGCCCTCGGCGAGGACCTCGGGATCGCCCGGAACACCGTGGTCGAGGCGTACGGGCAGCTCACCGCGGAGGGCTGGCTCACCTCCCGGCAGGGCTCCGGCACCACCGTCGCCCGGCGGGCCGCGCCCGGCCGGAGCCGGCGGGCCGCCCGGCCCGCGGCGGGGCGGCGGACCGTCCGGCACGACCTGATGGCCGGGCGGCCCGACCTCTCGCTCTTCCCCCGTACCGCCTGGCTCGCCGCCGCCCGCCGGGCCCTCGCCACCGCGCCGCACGAGGCCTTCGGCTACGGCAGCCCATTCGGCCGGATCGAGCTGCGGCGGGCGCTCACCGACTACCTGGCGCGGGTCCGCGGCGTCCGCACCGACCCCGACCACCTGCTGATCTGCACCGGTGTCTCCCAGGGCCTGGGCCTGCTCTGCGCCGCCCTGCGGGAGCGCGGGGACCGCGCCCTCGCGGTCGAGGAGTACGGGCTGCCGCCGCAGCACGCCGTCGCCCGGGCGGCGGGGCTGGCCACCGTTCCGGTGCCGCTGGACGAGGCGGGCGCCCGGGTCGAGCGGCTCGACGGCCGGTGCGGGGCCGTCCTGCTCACCCCCGCGCACCAGTTCCCCACCGGTGCGCCGCTGGCCGCCGACCGGCGGGCCGCCGCCGTGCGCTGGGCGCGCGAGCGGGACGGGTACGTCGTCGAGGACGACTACGACGGCGAGTTCCGCTACGACCGGCAGCCGGTCGGCGCGATGCAGGCGCTCGACCCGGAGCGGGTGGTGTACGCCGGGACGGCCGCCAAGAGCCTCGCGCCGGGCCTGCGGCTGGCCTGGCTGGCCCTGCCGGACGCGCTGGTCGAGCCGGTGGCCCGGTTGAAGAGACTGGCCGACACGATGTCCCCGGTGCTCGACCAGCTGACCCTCGCCGAGCTGATCACCTCCGGGACGTACGACCGGCACGTCCGCCGCTGCCGGCTGCACTACCGGCGCCGACGGGACCAGTTGGTCGCCGCGCTCGCCGAGCACGCCCCGCGCGTGCGGGTCACCGGGATCGCCGCCGGGCTGCACGCCGTTCTCCAACTGCCGCCCGGTTCCGCGTCCGAGGCTGAGCTGCTGGCCCGGGCCGAGGCCGCCGGCCTGGCCCTCGAAGGGCTGTCCTGGCACCTCGCCGACCGGTCGGCCGCCGACCCGGACGCCGCCCCCGCTCTGGTGATCGGCTACGCGTCCCCGCCCGAGCACGCCTTCCCGGCGGCGCTGGACGCCCTCTGCGAGCTGCTGCGCGAGCGGTGAGGGCCGCGACCGCCCCGGTGGACTACTTGTTGCGGTTGCCCAGTTCGAACAGCAGCATGATGAAGCCGGCGACGGCGTGGATGCCGGCGGTGTAGATCACCAGGCGGACCCCGACCCGGCGGTTGGCCGAGATGCCGGCGTCGACGGTCAGCGGGGCGGGGGTCGGAGCGGCCGGGGCGGTGGCCGCGGCGGCCTGGTCGGGGCTGGTGGGATCGGCCATGAGGGATCTCCTCCAAGGGTTCTGACGTCGGGTCAGTGGGTTGCTGCGGGGCCGCCGAGGCAGAGTTCGCCGCCGGGGCTCTGCAGCAGGGTGTGGACGAAGAGCAGTTCGACGCCGTCCGGCGCGTCGGCGGCGATGCAGTGCGGGGTGAGCGAGTCGAAGTGGGCGGAGTCGCCGACGTCGAGGCGGTGGACGCGGTCGCCGAGGGTCAGCTTGAGCCGGCCCTGCAGGACGTACAGCCACTCCTCGCCGGGGTGGACCCGGACCACCGTGTCCTGCACGCCCGGGGGCACGTGGACGCGCAGCGCCTGCATGGCCCGGCCGGGGGCGCCGGCCCGGCGGTAGCCCCAGCCGCCGGCGCGGCCGGGTTCGATGGCGCCGCCGCGCACGACCGGGTCGGGTTCGGCCATGGTCTCGCCGAGCAGGCCGGAGACGGAGGTGCCGTAGGCGCGGGCGAGGCCGAGCAGGACGGGGAGGGAGGGCTGGCGGCGGCCGGTCTCCAGCCGGGACAGATAGGCTGGGGAGAGCCCGACCCTGGCGGAGGCCACTTCGAGGGTCAGGCGGCTGCTGAGCCGGTGTTCCCGGAGGCGGGCGGCGAGGCCGACCACTTCCTGGTCGTCGAGCCGGTCTTCCGGGGCGGCGTCCCCGGTCGGGCTGGTGGTCATGTGACCAGTGGACACCCGCCGTGCCGCTCGGGCAAGATTTTTGCCTCAGAGGCAAGAGGGCCCGGAGTCCCCCTTCTCGGCTACGGCCGCGGGATGTTGCGCAGGTTGCTGCGGGCCAGGTCGATCATGCGCCCGACCCCGCCGGAGAGCACCGTCCGCCCGGCCGCCAGCGCGAAGCCCTTCAGCTGGGCCGCCGTGATGTACGGCGGGATGGACAGCGCGTTGGGGTCGGTGACCACGTCCACCAGGGCGGGGCCGGGCCGTTCCAGCGCCTCCGCCAGCACCTCCCGGACCCTCCCCGGCTCGGTGACCCGCTTGGCCGGGATGCCCATCGCCCGCGCGATCCCCGCGTAGTCGACGTCCCCGTTGTCGATCTCGTACTCCGGGTAGCCCGAGACCAGCATCTCCAGCTTGATCATGCCGAGCGCCCCGTTGTTGAAGACGACGGTCTTCACCGGCAGCCGGTGCTTGGCCACCGTCAGCAGTTCGCCGAGCAGCATGCCGATCCCGCCGTCGCCGGCCATCGCGATCACCTGCCGCCCGGGGCAGGCCAGTTGGGCGCCGATGGCGTGCGGCAGGGCGTTGGCCATCGAGCCGTGCAGGAAGGAGCCGATCACCCGGCGGCGGCCGTTCGGCTGGAGGTAGCGGGCGGCCCAGACGTTGTTCATGCCGGTGTCCACGGCGAACACCGCGTCGTCGGCGGCCACCTCGTCGAGCACCGAGGCGACGTACTCGGGGTGGATCGGCAGGTGCTTCTCGATGTCCCGGGTGTAGGCGCCGACCACGTCCTCCAGCGAGCGGCAGTGCTTGCGCAGCATCCCGTCGAGGAAGGCGCGGTCGCGCTTGGCGTCCAGCAGCGGCAGGACGGCCCGCAGGGTGGCGGCGACGTCGCCGTGGACGGCCAGTTCGAGCGCGGTGCGGCGGCCCAGCCGGGTGGCGTCGTGGTCGACCTGGACGGTGTGCGCCTGCGGCAGGAAGGAGTCGTACGGGAAGTCGGTGCCGAGCAGCAGCACCAGGTCGGCGGAGTGCAGCGCCTCGTGGCAGGCGCCGTAGCCGAGCAGGCCGCTCATGCCGACGTCGTACGGGTTGTCGTACTGGATCCACTCCTTGCCGCGCAGGGAGTGCCCGACCGGCGCGTTCAGGGCCCGGGCCGCCTCCATCACCTCGCCGTGCGCCCCGCGCACCCCCGCGCCGCAGAACAGGGCGACCTTGCGGGCCGCGTTGAGCAGCCGGGCCAGCTCCTGCACCTGGGACCACGGCGGCGCGGCGACGGCCTGCTCGGTGAGGAAGTGGCTGGTCCCGGTGGGCCCGGCGGCGGGGAGCGCGGCGACGTCCCCGGGGAAGGCCAGCACCGAGACGCCGTGCGAGCCGAGCGCGTGCTGGATGGCGATCCGCATCAACCGGGGCAGCTGGGCGGGGGTGGAGAGCATCTCGCACCAGGAGCTGCAGTCGGTGAACACCCGCTCGGGGTGGGTCTCCTGGAAGAAACCGGTGCCGATCTGCCCGGACGGGATGTGCGAGGCGAGCGCCAGCACCGGCAGGCCGCTGCGCTGGGCGTCGTACAGGCCCTGGACGAGGTGGGTGTTGCCGGGGCCGCAGGAGCCGGCGCAGACCGCGAGCCGGCCGCTGAGCTCGGCCTCGGCGGCCGCCGCGAAGGCGCCCGCCTCCTCGTTGCGCACGTGCACCCAGCTGATGCCGTCGGTCCGCCGGATCGCGTCCACGACCGGGTTGAGGCTGTCTCCGACCACGCCGTAGACCCGCTCGACCCCGGCCTGCCGGAGCACCTCCACCATCTGTTCGGCCACGCTCGCCACGGGTGCTCTCCAATCACCGGCCGCCCGCTGCCGCAGGACACCTGCACCCTCCGACGGCCGGGCCCGCCCCGCACCCGGAGCGGGCCCGAACAGGTGAACGACAGGCCGGCGCGGCTACTCCGCCGCCAGGTGGTCCTGCTGCCCGAGCTTGCCGCTGACCAGGCCCGCCTGCGCCTGCCGCCGGGCGGGCTCGCGGCCGGGCGGCTGGCCGCACCGCTCCTGGGCCGGCGGCGCGGTGGTCGGCAGGGTGACCGGCTGCCCGGCCTTCACCTGCACCGGCTCGCCGTCGTGCCACAGGTGCAGCACCTCGCCGCGGCGCAGCGCGTACGTCGTCCCCTCGTGGGTGATCTGGACGCCCAGCAACTGCCCGCGGACCATCAGCGAGAACCCGAGCCTCATCAGCCCGCCCGGCAGCCGGGGCCGGAAGGACAGCGAGTCGCTGTGGTCGCGCAGCCCCCCGAAGCCCGCCACCAGGGCGATGCAGGCGCCCGCGAGCGAGGCCATGTGCAGGCCGTCGCGGGTGTTGCCGCCGAGGTCGTGCAGGTCCATCAGCGCCGCCTCGGCCGTGTAGTCGTACGCGAGGTCGAGCTGGCCGACCTCGGCGGCGATCACCGCCTGGGTGCACGCGGAGAGCGAGGAGTCGCGGACGGTGAGCCGCTCGTAGTAGGCGAAGTTGCGGGCCTTCTGCTCGTCGGTGAACGCGTCGCCGCGGACCTGCATGGCGAGCACCAGGTCGGCCTGCTTGACCACCTGCTTGCGGTACAGGTCGAAGTACGGGTAGTGCAGCAGCAGCGGGTACTTCTCGGGCGGGGTGTGCTCGAAGTCCCAGACCTGGTGGTGGGTGAAGCCGTCGGCCTGCGGGTGCACGCCGAGGTCCTCGTCGTACGGGATGTACATCGCGGCCGCGGCGTCCCGCCAGGCGGCGGTCTCCTCGGTGTCGACGCCGAGTTCGGCGGCCTCGTGCGAGTGGCGGGCGGCGGCCTCGGCGGCGGCGCGCAGGTTCGTCTGCGCCATCAGGTTGGTGAACACGTTGTTGTCGGCGACGGCGCTGTACTCGTCCGGGCCGGTGACGCCCTCGATGCGGAACTTCCCCGAGACGTCGTGGTGGCCGAGCGAGCGCCACATCCGGGCGGTCTCCACGAGCAGTTCGAGCCCGTACGCGCGCTCGAACTCGGCGTCCCCGGTGGCCCGGACGTAGCGGGCGACGGCGGCGGCGATGTCGGCGCCGATGTGGAAGGCTGCGGTACCGGCCGGCCAGTACCCGGAGCACTCCTCGCCGCGGATGGTCCGCCAGGGGAACACCGCTCCGGCCAGGCCGAGTTGGGCGGCCCGCTCGCGGGCCAGCGGCAGCGTGGTGTGCCGCCAGCGCAGCGCCTGGTTGACGGCCCCGGGCAGGCAGTAGGTGAGCACCGGCAGGACGAAGGTCTCGGTGTCCCAGAAGCTGTGCCCGTCGTAGCCCGGGCCGGTCAACCCCTTGGCGGGGATGGCCCGTTCCTCGCTGCGGGCGCCGGCCTGGAGGACGTGGAAGACGGCGAACCGGACGGCCTGCTGGAGTTCGACGTCGCCTTCGATCTCGACGTCGCTGGTCTCCCAGAACTCCTTGAGGTAGTCGGCCTGTTCGGCGGCCAGACCGTCCCAGCCGGTGTACCTGGCGGCGGTCAGCGCGGCCTCCACCTGGTCCCGGACGGCGGGCAGCGAGCGCGTCCCCGACCAGCCGTAGGCCATGAACTTGACCAGCCGCAGCCGCTGTCCGGGCCGGAGCACGGTGGTGACGCTGATCCGGCAGTGGTCGGCCTCGGCCTCGGCGACGGTTTCGAGCTCCTCCGGGCCCTCGATCACGTGGTCCATCCCGGCGGCGACCCGGATCGCGCTGTAGCGGGTGCGGTGCACCAGGACGGCCTTGGTGCCGCTCGCGTGGTGCACCTCGGGCTGCAACGGCGCCTCCAGCACGGCGGAGGCCCGCGGATCGCCCTCGGGGCCGCCGGGCAGCTGCTCGTTGGCGACCAGCTCGGACTGGAGCACGATCCGCACCGGCCCGTCCACCGCCTCGACGCTGTACTCGACCGCAGCGACCGCGCGCTGGGTGAGCGAGACCAGCCGGGAGGAGCGCACCCGGATGGTCCGGCCGGCCGGGGAGGTCCACTCGGCCTCACGGTGCAGCATCCCCTCCCGGAAGTCCAACCAGCGCTTGTGGCGGATGAGTTCGCCGTAGCGCAGGTCGAAGGGCTCGTCGTCGACCAACAGCCGGATGATCTTGCCGTTGGTCACGTTGATGACGCTCTGGCTGGACTCCGGGTAGCCGTAGCCGCCCTCGCCGTACGGCAGCGGGCGGAGCTCGAAGACGCCGTTCAGGTAGGTGCCGGGGAGGCCGTGCGGCTCGCCCTCGTCCAGGTTGGCGCGCAGGCCGATGTGGCCGTTGGAGAGCGCGAACAGCGACTCGGCGCGGGCCATCGCGGTCAGGTCCAGGCCCTGCTCGGCGATCAGCCAGGGGTCGACGGAGAAGTTGTCCAAGCCACTCATGCGCCCACCTCGCTCCGCTCGGCAGCCGATGACCGGCACGCGCGCCTCTCGATGATGAGCTCACTCCGCTCACTCATGCGACTACCCCGCTCCGCTCATTCATGCCTGCTCCTCCAGCAGTTCGGCGAGGTCGTCGACGACCACGGTCGCGCCGTCCCGGCGCAGTTCGGCGGCCTGCCCGGTGCGGTTGACCCCGACCACGGCCCCGAAGCCGCCCGCCCGGCCGGAGGCCACCCCGGCGAGCGCGTCCTCGAAGACGGCGGCGTGCGCGGGCTCGACGCCGAGCGTGCGGGCGGCGTACAGGTAGGTGTCGGGGGCGGGCTTGCCGGGCAGGCCCTCGCGCTGGGCGACGACGCCGTCCACGATCACGTCGAACAGCCCCTCGATGCCCGCCGCCCGCAGCACGTCCCGGCAGTTGGCGCTGGAGGACACCACGGCGCTGGGCAGCCCGAGCGCGCGCAGCCGGTGCACGTACGCGACCGAGCCGTCGTACGGCTGGACGCCCTGCTCGCGGATCAGCCGCAGGACGGTGTCGTTCTTGGCCCGGCTGATCCCGTGCACGGTAGGGGTGTTGGGCGGATCGGCGTCGGTGCCCTCGGGCAGGTCGACGCCCCGGCTGTGCAGGAACGCCCGGGTGCCGTCCAGTCTCGGGCGGCCGTCCACGTAGGTGTCGTAGTCGGTGACGGCGTCGAAGGGGACGAACTGCCCGCCGGTGCGGGCGGCTTCGGCGCGCAGGAAGGAGTCGAAGGTGTCCTTCCAGGCCGCGGCGTGCACTTTGGCGGTCTGGGTGAGGACCCCGTCGAGGTCGAAGAGGAAAGCGCGGATGTCGTCCGGTAGCCCCAGCATGGGTGCAGTCTTACCCGGGAACGCGGGGAAGCCGCCCATTTCCCGGCGGCGCGTCGCGGGAAGGGCGGCTTCCGGTTGCCCGGGTGCTCGTGGGTGGCCGGGTGGGCTCGTGGGTGCCCGGCGCTGGTACGGCGGGGGTGCCCGGCTGCTGTTACGGCGAGTCGGGCATCTGCGCCTCGGCGGCCTCCGCCACCGCGAACACCGCACCCTGCGGGTCCTGGACGACCGCCATCCGGCCGGACTGCATGTCGAACGGCGGCTGGATCACCGAGCCGCCCGCCTTGACCAGGGCGTCCACGGTGGAGTCGGTGTCGTCCACCGAGAAGTAGGCCATCCAGTGCGAGGGCGTGCCCGCCCCCAGGTACTTGGGGATCGGCTGCATGCCGCCCACCGTACGGTCGCCGGCGTTGAGCGAGAAGTACCCCTCCATGCCCTGGATGGTCGCCGGGCGCAGCCCGAGCGCCGGGAGGTAGAAGCGGCCGGCCGCGTCGGTGTCGGCGGTGTTGAGCTCGTTCCAGACCAGTGCGCCGGGCTCGTTGACCACGCCCGCGCCGATGAAGTCCATCGCCTGCCAGACGCCGAACACCGCGCCGGTCGGGTCGGCGGCGACCAGCATCCGGCCGATCACGCCGACGTCCATCGCCGGGTAGAGGATCGTGCCGCCGTGCTCGGCGATGGCGGCCCCGCTCACGTCGGCGTCGTCCGAGGCCAGGTAGGTGGTCCAGGCGACGGGCGGCAGCGGCTGGCCCTCGGGCGCGGACCGCGCCATGATCCCGGCGACCGGTCGGTCGTTGAGCATGCACACGGCGTAGCCGCCGAACTCGGCCGGGCCGACCTCGCCCTGCCAGCCGAACAGGTCGCGGTAGAAGTCGAGCGCGGCCTGCTGGTCGCTCGCCATCAGGTCGATCCAGCACGGGGTGCCGGGCTTGTACGGAGCGGTGACTACGGGCATTGCTGGGCCTCCCGAAGGCAGTGGTCGCCGGCGTGGTCGTCGGGGCGGGCGGGTCCCGGCCGCCCGGTGCCGGGCTGCCGGTGCCGGCCGTCAGCGCGAACGGCGGGTACACCGCCCACCATCGGCCCGGCGCCGCGATCCCGCCACCGGACGGCGCCCTGGCGGGCGATCGGACGGGCCCGGGGCCCGTTCGGCCGCCGGCGGGCCGTTCGCGCGGCGTCGTGCCGCTCACGCCGCCGCGTGGGCCGTTCACGCGGCGTCGTGCCGCTGGGCCGTGACGAAGTACGGCTGCACCTTGCCGCTCTGCGCGTAGTCCTTGAGCCGGACCAGCAGTTCGGCCCAGGTGCCGGCGACCAGCGGGACGCCGTCCTCGCTGCCCGGCTGCCAGCCGCCGTGCCGGAACAGCAGCCGGGTGCGGCCGGGCTCGCCGGGCTGGTCGGCGAGGTCCCAGCTGATCCAGGTGCCGGCCCAGTGCGGCGGGAAGGCCCCGGCGTTGGCCCACACCACCCGGTCCAGGTCGGCCCGCTCGCGGCGCAGCCGGAACGGCTCGGGGACGCCGGGGAAGTCGAACAGCAGGACGTCGCCCTCCCGGTCCACGCCGGTGGTCCACCAGCTGGTCAGCCCGCCGTGCGTGTTGAGCGCGGCGAGGACGACGGCCCGGGGTGCGGCGATGTCGAACTGGAGGGCGATCTCGGGCATGGGGGTCCGCCTTTCGGTGCGCGCCCCCCTTGTCCGTGGGCCGGGTCCGGTGTGCGGGGGTCCCGCGCGTCGGGCCCCCGTCCCTCAGGTCGCCCGTCCCTCAGGTCGCCCGGGCCGGGCGCCTCCCCGGTTTCTCCGGCCACCATGGCACGACCCCCGGGCCCGCGCGCCCTGGACGGCGCCGGCCCGGGGGCCGTCCCCACGGCTCGGGTGCGGTCAGCCCCCACGGCTCGGGTGCGGTCAGCCGCCGCTGCCGTAGGTGGTGTTCGCGCAGATGTCGTCGTCCGCCGAGCGGGCGTCGTTGGTGACGGTGGTCGGCAGCGGCGCCGGGGGCGCCGGGGTGCCGTTCGCGGCCGCGCCGCCCGTCCCGGCGGCCGGGCCGGTGGCGCCGCCGCCGTTGGCCGCCGAGAAGTCCTTGCCGACGATCAGGGTCACGCCCGCCGAGTTGCCGGCCTCGACGCTGGCGCCCGGGAACAGCGCGGCGACCTTGTCGGCGTTCGCCTTCTGCCCTGAGCCGTACTCGATCATGGTGGTCTTGTACTTGGTGCTCGCCGCCTGGCCCGCCGTGGTGGCGACGAACTTGGCGGCCTTCAGCTGCGCGGTCGCCTTGCCGGCCAGGCCGTTCTCGGTCGTCCCGTTGTAGACCGCCACCTTGATCGACGAGTTGCCGGCGTCCGCGACCGGCGCGGCGGGCGCGCTGGACGCGGCCGACTGCGACGCGGCCGGTGCGCTCGGGCTGGCGGCCGCGTCCGGCTGCTGGCCGGTGGCGTTCTGCCCGTCGATGGTCTGGTCGGCCTTGAGGGTCTCCCAGAGCTTGTTGGCGTCCGGCTGGACCAGGTCGAGGTCCTTGTCCTGGGTGCGGTAACGCCAGGGCGCCGTCACGAACTTGAGGTCGTGCATGTCGATGTTCTTGAGCGACAGCCCGAAGGAGAGCAGCTTGTCCGCGGAGGCCAGCCCCGGGTCGACCACCAGCGACTTGGTCGCGGCGTCGGCCAGCGGCAGCAGGTTGGTGGGGCTCAGCCCGTCCTTCTTGACCTTGCTCGCGAGCGAGCTGAGGAAGGCCTGCTGGCGCTTCATCCGGCCGATGTCGGAGCCGTCGCCGATGCCGTGCCGCAGGCGCACGTAGTCCAGCGCCTGCTGGCCCTGCACGGTCTGCTTGCCCTGCGGCAGGACGAGGTCGCCCTTCTTGTGCAGGTTGGGGTTGACGTCGCCCTCGTAGATGGCCTTCGGCAGGCAGACGTCGACGCCGTTCACGGCCTTGGTCATCGCGGAGAAGCCGTTGAAGTCGACCACGATGGTGTGGTCGACCCGGATCCCGGTGAGCTTCTCCACCGTGTTCTGGGCGCAGGCCGGGTTGCCGCCGTCGCTGCCGCCGACCGAGAAGGCCGCGTTGAACAGGTCGCTGGACGCCCCCTTGGTCCACTTGCCGTTGGGCAGCTTGCAGGGCGGGATCGGGACCTTCGCGTTGCGCGGGATCGAGATGCCCACGGCGTGCTTGTGGTCGGCGTAGACGTGCAGCAGGATCGTGGTGTCCGAGCGGGCGCCGCCGTCCTCGCCGCCGCCGAGGTCCGAGTTGTTGCCGCCGCGGCTGTCCGAACCGATCAGCAGGACGTTGACCGGCTTGTTGCCGTCCGCATCGGCCTGCGCCTCCGGCGGGCGGTCGGTGGCTATCGCGTCGCCGTCGAAGGACTTGATGTTGGCGTTCAGCTTGAAGTAGATCGCCCCGCCGGCGCCCGCGATCAGCACCAGCACACCGGCCGCCGACCAGGCGACGATCTTCTTCACGTTCTTCTTGGGCTTGCGGCTGTTGCGCGCCGCCGCCCGGCCGCCGCCGGCCGCCGCCTCCGGCCTGCCGCCGTCCTTGCCAGCGCCCCGACCGCCGTCCTTGCCAGCGTCGTTGCCGCCGTCCTTGCCGCCGTCCTTGCCAGCGCGGCCAGCGCCCTTGCCCTGGGCGGCGCGTCGGGCCTCTGCCCGGCCGCCGGTACGCGGCGGCGGCACGGACCCATCGCTCCCCGTCGTGAGCGCGCCGGGTGCGTTCTCCCCCCGAGCCGGGCCCTCGCCCCACTGACCTGACATGCGCGTACCTTTCACCGACGGAAGCGACGCCCCGGACGATCTGGCGCACCGCACACAGGGAGACGGTCGGGACCGTTCCCAGGTTGCACATACGAACATCGGTACAAACCGATGAACGTGGCTTCCGATCATATTTAGGCCCGACGCGGTCACCGACCTCCGGTCCACCACCAACCCCGGCCACCACGGCGCAAGCTCGCCACAGAACGCCCGAAACCAGCCGATTACGACGTGACCTACGCCACCTCTCCCCGCCCCAGCGGCACCATCCGGCACCACGCGCCGCACGTCCGCCGCCGCCCGGGACGGTCCGGGGGTTATCCTCACCCCGCCCCAGGGGGATGCCCCCGTTTCTCAAGGCCCGTTCGCTAGACCAGACTCAGCACCATGACCACCGATACCGCGGGGACGCCGACCGCGAAAACCCGGCCGCAGCCGCCCGCCGGACCACCGGACACCGCCCCGCCCGGAACCGGCGGGAGCGACTTCGCCCAACTGCTCGGCCGGATCAGCGCCGAGGCCCTGCTCGACCGACGCCCGGTCTACTACACCGTCCGCGCGGGCCTCGTCCTCGCCGCGTTCCTCGGCGGCTGGTGGGCCATGTTCGCCCTCGGCGACACCTGGCTCCAACTCGGCCTGGCCGCCGCGATGTCCATCGTCTTCGCCCAACTCGGACTGATGGCCCATGACCTGGCGCACCGCCAGGTGTTCACCGGGCGCCGCGCCGGCGAGATCGGCGGCCGCATCGTCGCCAACCTCCTGATGGGCATGAGCTACGGCTGGTGGATGAACAAGCACACCCGCCACCACGCCAACCCCAACCACGAGGAGCGGGACCCGGACGTCTCCCCCGACCTCGTCGTCTGGTCCCAGGACCAGGCCAGGAGGGCCAGCGGAATCGCCCGCTTCATCGGCCGCCGCCAGGCGTTCCTCTTCTTCCCGCTGCTCCTGCTCGAAGGCCTCAACCTCAGCTACAACAGCTTCCGCGCGCTGCGCAGCCCGATCATGAAGCGCCCGTACCTGGAGGGCTTCCTGCTGGTCGCCCACTTCGCCGCCTACCTCGGACTGGTCTTCGCCGCCCTCCCGGTCGGCAAGGCCTTCGCCTTCCTCGCCGTCCACCAGGCGCTGCTCGGCGTCTACTTGGGCTGCGTCTTCGCCCCCAACCACAAGGGCATGCTGATGGTGACGCCCGGCATGCGACTCGACTTCCTCCGCCGCCAGGTCCTCACCTCCCGCAACGTCCGCGGCGGCTACTTCATCGACGCCCTGATGGGCGGCCTCAACTACCAGGTCGAGCACCACCTCTTCCCCAGCATGCCCACCCCGGCCCTGCGCCGCGCCGCCGTCCTCACCCGCGACTTCTGCGCCGAGAAGGAGATCGCCTACTACGAGACCGGCCTCTTCCGCTCGTACCGCGAGATCCTCACCCACCTCCACCAGACCGGCGCCCCGATCCGCGCCGCGGCCTGACCCGCCCCACGACCCGCACCACACCGCGGCACCCCGGCTACTCGACCAGCCGGGGTGCCGCAGTGCGTTCACCGGTCGCGGACATGCAAAAGGCCAGGTCAGAGGGTTTCTGACCTGGCCTCGGTTCGGTGGGCCACCAGGGGCTCGAACCCTGAACCTACGGATTAAAAGTCCGCAGCTCTGCCAATTGAGCTAGTGGCCCGTGGCCCTCGTCCCGGTTGGGGAGGGCCACCGTGATCCTACCCGGTGGGGCGCAGGGCTCCGCCAGCGGATTGCGCGGGCGCGCCGGGGGCGGGGGGCGGAGCGTAGTGGGCGGCGCGGACGCGGCGGAGCCAGGATTCGGCGGGGCGCGGGTCCGGGGCGGCGGGGAGGACGCCGGGGCGGGCCAGGCGATCGGCGGCGTCGGCGAGCAGGGACTCGGCGACGGCGGGGCGGTCGGCGATGCGTTCGCCGAGGTCGCGGACGTGTCCGGGGTCGGCGAGGCGGACCAGGTTGTGGCCGGTCTCGTGCAGCCGGACGGCCTGCGCGACCAGCCGGACCAGGTGCCGGGCGTGCTTGGCGGCCCGGCCGCGGGTGACCGGGTCGGTGGTGTCGCGGGTCAGCAGTTTGCGGAACTGCTGCTCTGCGTAACCGAGATAGGCCTTCCGGACGGCCGATTCGCTGAGGAAACTCGAGCGGATCTCGACCAGTTCGGCACCGAGCGGAGTGCGGATCTCGTACAGGTCGTCCGGCAGCCAGACGAGCTCGGAGGCGGTCGGGTTGCAGGACAGCGCCAGACGGCACCACTTGGCGGCCTCGTGCAGGGTGACGTCGGGCCCGGTGGTGACGTGCGACTCGGCCGGGCGGTGCAGACCGTGCAGCTCCTCGGTGGGGGCGGCGTACAGGCCGAGCCGGTCGACGTCGGAGCCGGCGTGGGCGAAGCCGTACGCGGTGGAGCCGACCACGCCGGAGAGCAGGACGGTACCGGGGACGGCGGGTGCGGGTGCGGGTGCGGGTGCGTCGGGCATCGTCGGTCTCCTCTCGACCGGCCGGCTGGCAGGACGGTGCCGGCGGTGAGGGTGGTGGCGGTGAGGGTGGTGGCGGCGCCGCTACCGCATCCTCGCCGGTCCGGGCCGCTCCGGGCGAACGATTTCCGCGCCGGGGCCCGCCCCGGCCGGCCCGCCGGGTAGCGTACCGACCATGTCGACCACCATCCCCGACGACGGCGTCCTGATCGTCACCGGCGCCGGCCGCGGCATCGGCGCCGCCACCGCCCTGCTCGCCGCCCGGCGCGGCTACCGGGTCTGCGTCAACTACCGCACCGACGAGGCCTCGGCCACCGCCGTGGTGGACGCCGTCCGGGCCGAGGGCGGCACCGCGCTCGCCGTCCGGGCCGACGTCACCCGCACCGCCGAGGTGGAGCGGCTGTTCACCACCGTGGACGCCGAACTCGGGCTGCTCACCGGCCTGGTGAACAACGCCGGCACGCTGGAGAAGCAGTGCCGGCTGGAGGACATCGACGAGGACCGGCTGAACCGGATCTGGGCCGCCAACATCACCGGCCCGTTCCTGTGCGCGGCCCAGGCCGTCCGCCGGATGTCCACCCGGCACGGCGGCCGCGGCGGCGCCATCGTCAACGTGTCCTCGGCCGCCTCGCGGCTCGGCTCGCCCAACGAGTACGTCGACTACGCGGCCGCCAAGGGCGCCGTCGACTCGATGACCCGCGGCCTCGCCCTGGAGGTCGCCGCCGAGGGGATCCGGGTCAACGCCGTCCGCCCCGGCCTGATCCACACCGACATCCACGCCCTCGGCGGCGAGCCCGGCCGGGTCGACCGGGTCGCCCCCGGACTGCCGATGCGGCGCGGCGGACGGGCGGAGGAGGTCGCCGAGGCGATCCTCTTCCTGCTCTCCCCCGCCGCCTCGTACACCACCAACGCATTCCTGGACGTCTCCGGCGGGCGCTGAAAGGTTCCCTCCGGTTTCCTTCCGCCGGCCCGCCCGCCGCCCGTACCGTGGGGCCATGACCGACGCCTTCATCGACATCCCCGGTGTGCGCAACTTCCGTGACGCGGGCGGGATCGGCGCCCTGCGGCGGGGCGTGCTCTACCGCTCCGGCTCCTTCCACACCCTCACCGACGAGGGCGCCCGGCGCCTCAAGGCCCTCGGCCTGCGCACCGTCCTCGACCTGCGCAGTCCGGTCGAGCTGGAGGTCTGGCCCGACCTGCGGCACGGCCTCGACCACGAGGCCCTCAACCTGCCGACCCTGCCCGCCAACCGCGAGGACGTCGACCAGCCCTGGCCCGAGGACCAGGCGGCGCTCTACCCCTTCATGGCCCGGACCGCCGGCCCGTCCCTCGCCGCCGTCGTCCGCCGCCTCGCCGCCCCCGGCGCGCTGCCCGCCCTCGTGCACTGCGCCGTCGGCAAGGACCGCACCGGCCTGACCATCGCCGTCCTGCAGTCCCTGCTCGGTGCCTCGGAGGCCGACGTCACCGCCGACTTCCTGCTCTCCAACGTCGGCCTCGGCCTCGACCGGGGCCCCACCCCCTACGTCGACGAGACCGGCACCGAACGCGTCTCCCGCCCCGTCACCGCCGAACTCCTCGCCTCCGCCCTCGGCTGGATCCACACCCGGCACTCCTCCCTCCCCGCCTACCTCCGCGCCCACGGCGTCACCGACGAGGAGCTGACCGCCCTGCGCACCAACCTGTCGGCCTGACCGGGTAGCCGCAGATAGGACCCGCCAGGCTCACTGGTGACCACCAGCCTGGGCTACCAACCAACCGTTCTGAGGTCAGCCTGCGGTAGCAACCCTCAGAACGAGGTCGGCCTCCTGGTAGTACTGCGCGGAGTTGAACAGACGGACGATGTGCAGGACCTCCTCCGGCGGTCGCCTGGCCGCACTGTGCAGAAGTGCGTCGGCAGCAACGACGAGCCCCTTTCCTTGGCAGGCCATCACGACATCCGGAATCCGGTGCACCGGGAGCTTGGCGCCGGCTTCGGCAAGAACCAGATGGGCATCCCGGTCACGTCCTGCCCGGAGGTGCCGGATCGCCTCATCAAGGCCGGCTTCAAACGGGGTGGAAGCCGCGACGTTCTGCCGGTCCCCCACGGGGAGGGGGACCGGCAGAACAGGCCCGCCGCCCCCCTTCGTCTCGGCGAGCCGGCTCTGCACGGCCTGATCGGCTGGCGCTTCTTCAGGAACGCGCTGCCTTTCGAGAGCTGTGGCCACAGGGATCTGACCGTCGGCACAGCTTTGGCCGTGGTGGCCACAGTGGGCGCACGTCCGGTGCTGTTCCTCCCTGCAACGCTCGCACGGCCGACGGGATGCCCGTTCGTGCAGTTGCTTCAGCTGAGGCCACGACCACGCCAGATCCCCGCCCGCATCCCCGCGCGCCGCTGTGTGAAGCCGCAAAAGCACGCCCAGAACCGGAACGTTCCGGGCATGCAGGTAGCCGCTGAGAGCACTCTCCGAAACTGTCAGACGTTTCGCATTGGCTGCCATGGTGCCTGGGTTGGGGGTGCCTGGAGGCACGTCCTTCGAATGCGGGTGCGGCTTGAGCCGACCGTAGAGCGCGCACATGGCCTTCGCGAGCTCCTGCTGCTCCGGCGTGCTCCCTTCAACAAAGCTCCCGCCGACTTGGCCAAGCGGTGGCACAGCCCCTCCTCAGTGTCCACACAGTACTGGCCACCCGAGTGTGTCCGATCAATCCGGCTGGGAGAAGGCGATCCTCTTCAGACTATCCGCGAAAGATCGCTGGCGGCTGGCGCCAGCACTGATCCCCGTTCTTAACTGGACCTGTCCACGTGGGTGGTCCGATGCACTGGGCCGCTTCCACGGCCATGCGCACTGCAGCCCGCGTGGACTCCCCTCGCACTCGACTGAAAGGAACGGCCATGGCGCTCCCCTCCTGGGAGGACACCAACCTCGGCTCGATGAAGCGAGTGGCTCTCTGGCTGGCTACCGCGGCCGGCGAAGGTGGGATCTTCACGTACGCGCAGCTCCGCGACGTGTTCCCGGGCGTGGCGCAGATCGACCGCAGGGTGCGTGATCTCCGGAGCCGGGGCTGGCGGATCGACACTGCGCGCGAAGACACCCGTCTCGGCGCCAACGAACTGCGCCTCGTGGCCATCGGCGAAGCTGTCTGGGAGGACCGCAAGGGCCCTGGGAAGGACACGTCCGGGCTTACCGGCACCCGGCGCCGCGACGTCCTGGCCAAGGACGGCCACATCTGCCGCAGCTGTGGCATCTCGCCGGGTGAGGAATACGCCGAGTCCTACGAAAGGTCCCAACTCGACATCGCCCGCCGCGAAGTACGGCTCGTGGACGGCACCACGGCTGTCGAGCTCATCACCGAGTGCCGGCGCTGCCGGGTAGGAGCCCCGCGGTTGGAGACCGACGTGGCCCAGACGATTGCGGAGATTTCCCATCTCGGCACGATGGAGCTCCGGATGCTCTCCTCCTGGGTTGCGGGGGACAAACGGGATTTCGGCAAGGTCGAGCTGCTGTGGGCGGCCTACCGCACCATGCCGGCGGACTCCCGGGCCCGTTTCAGGGCCGCACTCGAATCCAGCCTGGGTTAAGTCCTGCCCTGAGCCGTCCCGTACAAGCCGTCGCCATCATATGAAACAGCGCGTTTCCCACGCAGAGGAGAACTAGGTTCATGAGTCCGGACCTTGGCCGGCCGCCGATGGCCGCCTACAACCAGGATCTGGTGGAGAAGCGGCTCCGCGAGGCTTCCCTGGCCGGCGGGGTGCGTGAGTCGGTGAAGATCGAGTGGCGCAGCCAGCCGCTCAACGTCGAAGTCATCGACATGCCGACCGACAGCCTCTACTACAACCCAGGGACCCATCGCATCCGGGCCCAGCGAAGCCACGACCCCCGGCTCAACGAAGCGCTCGATATCAGCCCCTGGAGTACGGAGAGCCAGGAGTACCTGCACCACCTGCTCCAGGCCAAACCGTCGAATCCCAACGAGACCGACCCCGACTTCTCAGAGCTGAAGAAGAGCGTCAAGGACTTCGGGCAGAACGACCCCGGTCTGATCACCCGGGACGGGATCCTCGTCAACGGCAATTCGCGACGTGCCGCGCTGAAGGAGCTCGGCCAGCAAACCATCCGAGTGGGAGTTCTCCCGGGCGACTGCACCTGGGCCGATATCAGCGCGGTGGAGCTGTCGCTCCAGCTGCGCAAGGACCACCGGCGGGACTACTCCTACATCAACCGGCTACTGGCAATTGAGGAGCAGGTCGCCCTCGGCAGGCCAATCGGAAGCGTCGCCCACGACTTCCGGTCCAACTCGACCGCGTGCGAGCAGGACCTGTGGATCCTGTCCTGCATCCGCGAGATGATCGACCGCAGTTCCAGCGGGGGTATCGCCCTTCGGCTCGTCGATTTCGAAGAGCACCAGGAGAAGCTGAAGGAGCTTCGTCGGCGATACGCGAAGGAAGTCGCCGCGAACCAGCGGGAGAACGCGGAGCTGATCAAGGAGGCACGTCTCGCCGCCATGATCCTCGGCTTCTCCAAGACTGATGTCCGGGTCATCGAAGAGGATTTCCATGACCGGTACCTCAGTAAGCAGCTGCCCGAAGAGCTCCGGCAGCCCACCGCCAAGAGCCCGTCAACGGTGGCCATTCCGGGACTGAACCGGTCAGTGCGGCCCGCTGAGACGTCCAAAGTCGTGGCGGCAAAGGCCTTCACGGACTCGGTGCTCCGCTTCAAAGCAGCTGCGGCCGCAGCCGACAAGCTCCCCCCGGAGGAGATCAGGGCTGCTTCGCTGAGCGTCAAAGCCGCTCACGAAGCGGTCGAGGGAGCTCTTGACCCGGCTGGCCGCGATGCCCGGCTGCGGAAGCGGAAGCGAGCCGCACCGGACCGACTGAACGACGCGGCCCAGGACATCGACCAGTGCATTACCGACCTGGTACTGTCCCGCGGTTCCCGCAGTCTCGACGAGGAAGCGTTCGACGAGGCCGTTCTCCAGCTCCGTGACGCCCTTGCCAAGCTGGCCAAGGAGGCACAGCGCAGCGTCACCGAAGCCGGGGATGGAGTCACCTGGTTGTTGAATGCCGTACGGCAGGAGAACTAGTGAGCCTGACAGCAGAACCGTCTCTGCAGATCGGCTTCGACGTCACGCGAACCGCCGCTGTCCTCCGGGCAGCGGCGGGGTTCCACAATGACCTCGCGCGATTGTCCATGCGGTTTGGCAACGGCGGCATGCGCGGCCCTGCATCGGCCGAGATTCCGTTGGACGACTTCCTGGCCAGCCTTGAGGAGCTCGGCAGCTGGCCCGCCCCGGAGAGCGTGCAGTGGGAGGAAGCTCTCGCCGAACTGGCCGGCAGTGTCCTTGACGATGCCGAGACCGCCAGCAGGCGGCTCTCCGGTGACGTCACGGATGAATCCACCATTCAGCCGGACATGGTGCCTACGCTCCTCGGCGACACCTGGAAGGCCGGGCTGACCTCCTTCCAACGGCGTGATGTCGCCCGGCTGCTCTCGTTGCGGCACGGCGCCAACTTCAGTGTTCCCGGAGCGGGCAAGACTCGCGCCACCCTGGCGGTCTTCGCAGCCCTTCGCGAGCAACGGGAGGTCAGCAGACTCCTCGTGGTCAGCCCGAAGTCCGCCTACGAGGCATGGCAGACGGAGGCTGCACTGTGCTTCGAGCAGCCCCCTCAGACAACCGTCCTGTCGGGCCAGCCAGATCCTGCCACCGAGATCCTGATCGTCAACTACGAGCGGCTCGACCGCCAACTGGCCGCCCTTGCCGGATGGCTGAAGGCTGCGCCCAGCATGCTTGTGCTCGACGAGGCACATCGGATGAAGTTGGGCTCGCAGGGAATCTATGGCGCTGCCTGCATGGCGCTTGGACCGCTCAGCAAGCGTCGGCTCATCCTCACAGGAACGCCGGCACCCAACGGCGCCAAGGACCTTGAGAACTTGCTCTCCTTCGTCTGGCCCGGTCACGGACGCCGCGTCGTCAGCCAGGCCGTCGGGGGGGGCGATCTCGCGCATGCCAGCGCGGTGCTCCGCCCTCTGTATACCCGCACTACGAAGCGCGAACTCGATCTTCCCCCAGCCGTGACTACCATCCGGTACGTCAACATGCCCGCCCTTCACCGGGAGATCTACGACGCGCTGGCGGGACAGTATTCGTCACGGGCCGAAGCTGTCCGGTCTGATTTCGAAGCACTCGGGAAATCGATGCTCCGAATGCTGATGGCCGCGACCAGTCCCGCTCTTCTCATCGAAGGCAGCAGCGCCTACGAGCCGCTTGAGTACCGGCTTGATCCGCTGGATGCGCCAGCCAGCGCCTCATTGCAGAGCCTCATAGCGGAACTTCCGGCGTACGAAATTTCACCGAAGTACCACGAGGCCCTTCAGCTAGTGGCCATCAACGCGGCCCGGGGCCGGAAGACCCTGGTCTGGGCCAGTTTCGTGAGAAGTCTGACGACCCTCGAACTCATGCTCAAGGACTTCCGCCCTGCTCTCGTCCACGGCGGCACGGCCGACCGGGAAGAGCAGATCCGGCGGTTCCGGGAGGATCCCGACTGCATGGTGCTGATCTCCAATCCCGCCACCCTGGGCGAAGGCATCAGCCTGCACCAGGTGTGCCACGACGCCGTCTACGTAGACCGGGACTTCCAGGCCGGGCGGTTCCTGCAGAGCCTCGACCGGATCCACCGTCTGGGGCTTGCGCCCGGTACCGAGACCCGGATCACTGTCCTGGCCTGCCGTGGCTCGGTCGACGAAACGGTCGCTAAACGGCTGGAACAGAAGCTCCAGTTCATGGGCCAGATCCTTGACGACCCGGCGGTGCGACAGTTGGCCGATCTCCGGGAAGAGCCTTCTGTCACAACCGGGATGGATATGGCGGACATCCAGGCGTTCCTGGAACACCTCGATGCCACAGCTACCCGCTGAGGGAACCATGAGGGCCGCACTGCGCTGGCTCCGTGCACTGCGCACGGACGACATCTTCCGGGTGCGGGCCCTCTTCACCAGCCACGACTCGTTTTCCGACCTGACCCCCGGCCAGTACGACGACGGCCTGGCCTGGCTGCGGCGGATAGGTTTGGTGCCAGTACCTCGCCAGCCGGTCACGCAGTCCCCAACGGAGGAACGGTTGCTCCGTCTTCAGTTGCTGGACAGATCCCTTGAGGCGGCGCGTCCAGACTGGCTGGACGACAGCTCCGGCACTGCCTCCACCAAACCCGAGCTGCCGCTGGCGGGGCAGAGGCTGGCTGCCACTCTCGGTCTCAGCAGCAGTGACGCGGCGACGGCAGTCTCCAAGGCCTGGCTCGTCGAGCGCGCACGGCTCGGAGCCGCGGGGGAGAACGCCCTGGTGGCACTGCTCCAGCGCACGGTGCATGCGGAAGTCCTCCACGTGTCTGCGGTCTCGGACCGATTCGGCTACGACATCGCGGTGGAGTCAGACCGCTGCAGCGTCCACCTCGAAGTGAAAAGCACCTCAAACGCCGACGCAAGGGTGCTGTTCCTGTCACGCCATGAGTACGAGACGATGCGGGCCGACTCCGCGTGGTACCTGGTTTTCCTGGTCCTCGACCGACAGGACCGGTTGGCGTCCGTCACCACCGTCGCCCGGGAATGGATCGCCGACGTCGTCCCAGTCGACCGGCAAACCCGCAGTTCACAGTGGGCCTCGGCCCGGCTGCTGGTCCCCTCGACGGCCCTGACACCGGGGATTCCTGCGGTCAGGCAGTGGATCCGGACAGACACCGCGTCCGGCCCACCGGGCCAGAACCCGTCTGCTCTTCTTCTCGCCGGAACCGGCACAGCCCCCCAGTAGGTGAGCAGGCAGTCACACTGTCCTAGCTTCCTGGCACAATCAGCCGGAGCCACCAACAGGTGCCGACGAGTCCAGCGGGCACAGCACGCCTCCGCCTCTGCGACACTTGGCTTTTGCGTGTCACAGCAAGGGAGGACGACCCATGACGACCAGTGCCAACCGGCTGACCTCAGTCGAGATCTGTGCGGGCGCTGGCGGCCAAGCGGTCGGCCTCCACCAGGCCGGCTTCAGGCACCTCGCGCTCGTCGAGCTGGACAAGCATGCGGCTGCTGCTCTGAGAAAGAACGTGGAGCAGCGCGATGGGTGGGAATGGGAGCGGAAAAACAAAGCCGTCCACCAGCTAGATGTAAAAGAATTCGAGCCAGCCGATCGCTTGCCAAAGTTCGAACCGTTCGAAATCGACCTGCTAGCAGGCGGAGTCCCCTGCCCGCCGTTCTCGCTGGCCGGCCACCAACTCGGGCAGGACGACGAGCGGGACCTTTTTCCGACCATGCTCAAACTGGTTGGGAAGATTCTCCCCAAGGCCGTCATGATCGAAAATGTCCGCGGCCTCCTCCAGCCCGAGCACAAGTTCTCCGGATACCGGAAGCAGATCATCTCGGAGCTGGAAGAGCTCGGTTATCACGTCTACAAGTGGGACGTCATCGAGTCGGCCGACTACGGCGTCCCCCAGCTCCGGCCGCGGGCAATTCTTGTTGCCATCCACACGAAGTATTACGTGGAGAAGTTCCAGTGGCCCACCGGGAAAGCCGGGCGCACGACGGTCTTTGAGGCGCTGAAGAAGAGCATGAGCGAACGCTACCGGCAGGCGAAGAAGCTCTACCCGGAACTCGCTGACCAGCTTGAGGCGAGGCATCAACACTGGAAGAGCCAGGCTCGCACAAAGGACGTCGCGCCCACTCTTGTCGGAGGCTCAAAGAAGCACGGCGGCGCCGATCTTGGCCCCAGCCGCGCCAAGGCCGCCTGGAAGGCCCTCGGCATCGACGCGATGGGCGTGGCCAACGATGCTGGCGAGGAGACCAACGTGCTCCGCGACCTCCTCGACAACAACGGCCCGAAGCTCACCGTCCAGCAGGCAGCCATCATCCAGGGTTTCCCTGAGGACTGGCATTTCGAAGGTGGGAAGACGGCCCGCTACCGTCAGGTCGGAAACGCATTCCCGCCACCGGTGGCCAAGGCGTTTGGGGAGAGCATTGCCGAGGTGCTTCGGCTCGGCCCTCGGCCGGAGGATGACCCGCAGCTGTCACCATCCTCCACGCCGGGCTCTAACGGCGCCGTCGATGACCAGGGCACATTCCTCTGGTGACTCGTGCTCCCAGAACCTGAGGACGATCCATCCAGCTTCCTCTAGCCGGGAGTCCGTATCGCGATCACGCAAGACATTCCGGGTTACTTTTTCCGACCAATAACCTGGATTTGTTCTGGGAGAGACGTAGTGCTCGGGACACCCGTGCCAGTAGCAACCGTCCACAAAAACGGCGACCTTCGCCGGACCGAACACCAAGTCAGCCGTCCGGCGCAGGCCTGGCAGTGGACGAGCAGCCACCCGATATCGCAAGCCGCCCGCGTGGACAAGCTGCCTGATCCGCAACTCTGGCTTGGTGTCACGGCTACGGATCGCCTGCATATTCCGTCGGCGCGCTGCGGAGGACGCCCACGAGCCCTTCGGCGGGACCCAGCTGTCAGTCATGACTTCCCTACCTTGATCAAACCTCTGTCTCCAGGCTAGAACGCAGTCGACGTCAGTCCTGGCGTTCGAAGCGCCACCACTGGGCGGGCGAGTCGGTGTCCTCCCACTGGTGGACGGTGGGGTCGGGGGGTGCGGCGGCGGTGAGGGGCTTGCCGCTGATGAAGCTGGTGATGGTGTAGGTGCCGGGAGCATCCACGTGGGCTTCGAGGAGCCACTCCTGGGCGCCGAAGGCGTTGGCGGACCACTGCTGGATGGGGACGCCGTCGTCGGTGGAGGCGCCGGTGACGTCGAGGCGCTTGCCACTGGCGGCGTTCTCCAGGTGGAAAAGGGCGCCGCCCAGGTGGACGGCGGTGAGCTGCCAGAGCTGGGCGTCGGAGCCGTCGTCCGCGCCCTGGCGGACGCGGGCGCCGCTGCGTCGGCTGCCGTCGGCGACTTCGAGCAGCAGGCCGCTGTCGACGTTGCGGATCTGGTAGCGGCCGTCGGTGATCTCGGTGTCAGTCACGCTCGCAGTCTGCCAGCGGGGGCTGACAGGCCTCGTAGCCGAGGACGCCGGAGAGGACGGCGGCCTGCTGGAGACTGGAGGCCCGGACGGGCGCGGGGCGGGCGGGCTATGGTCGGAAGCCGGAACAGGAAGTCGGGACAACCTCTACGAGTGGAGTCGACGATGGCGAAGGTCCCCAACGTGCTCTCGGCCGCCGCGCTGACCGCGGCGAGCGGCCTGGTGGGCGGTTACGGCGTCGCCCGCTGGAGCGGCCGGCGCGAACTGGGCGGCGCGGTGCTGGCGGTGGCCGGTGCCGGGGCGGCCGCGCAGTGGCACCGCAGCTCGGGTGCGGCCACCGCGGCGGCGCTGACCGGCCTGTACGTGGCGGCGTTCGGCGGCTCGCATCCGCTGGCGAAGAAGATCGGCGCCTGGCCGTCGGTCTTCGCCGTCACCGGTGTGGTCGCGGCGGCCTCGACGGCCGCGACGGCGCTGGCCGCCCGCAAGCGGTAGCGGCACCCGGCGCGAGCCGTGCGCCAGCCCGCTCACCGGCCTCGGCGGCCTCACCGGCGGCACCTGGCGGCGGCCTCAGCGCACCGCCGCGCCGGGCTGCGCCGCCCCGCCGAACCGCGCCTCGAACGCGGCCCGGTTCGCCGAGACCGGTGAGCGGTCCCAGACCGCGAACACCACCTGTTCGAAGGCCGCCCCGTACCGGGAGAGCGCGCCCTCGAAGGCCTCGGCGACCTGGGCCGGGTCGTTGCGGAACACCCCGCAGCCCCAGGCCCCGAGCACCAGCGTGCGGACCTCGTGCCGGGCCGCCGCCGCGAGCACCCGGACGGCCCGCTCGGCGAGCACGCCCCGGACGTCCACGTCGGCCGAGCGCCGTTCCAGCTGGCCCGCGTTGGGTGCGGGCGAGGTCAGGAAGGTGACCGGGTACGGCCGCGCCAGCAGGTCGCCGCCCCGGCCGCGGATCACCGGTACGTCGGGCGAGACGATCACCCGGTGGCTGTACCGGAGGTCGGTGGAGGCGCGGTGCGCCTCGTAGTAGTCCGGCGCCTCCAGCAGGCAGGTGTAGAGCAGCGCGCTGCGGCACAGGTCCTCCTCCTGGGCGCGGGCGCCGCGCAGGTAGCCGCCGCCGGGGTTGCGCGCGGAGGCGAAGTTGAGCACCCCGACCGGGCCCGCCCCGCCCTCGACCAGGCGCCGGGCGGCCTCGATGCTGCCTTCGGCCGTCACCTCCACCGCCCCGACGGGCCCACCGGGCCGATCCGGCCCTGGCCCCGGGCCCCCGCCCCGCAGCAGCGCGTCCAGCGCCGGCGGCGCGTACGACACCGTGCCGGCCCTGGCGGCCGCCAACTGCTCCCCCACCGTGACGAGTTCGCCACCGGCTGCCCGGTAGCTCCCCCGCTCGGCGATCTCCTCGTTCACCCGGGCCACGTCATGCAGTCTGCTGCTCATGTCCGGGACGCTACGGGACTTCCGCCGGGCCGCGCCACAGGTTATTCTCAGCTGCAGAACAACACCTCGGGGGTGCAAGGGGTACCGGGGGAGGTACCCGGGGGTATCGGGGGAACACGACGGGCCCGCTCCAGTGCATGGAGCGGGCCCGTCGTGTGTGTTCAGCTGTTCAGCTGTTCAGCTGCCGGTGGTCAACCACCGGCCGTACGGCGTCAGTTCTTCCAGCGCGGCTTGCGGTCGTCACGGTTGAAGCCACCGGAACGGTCGCGGTCGAAGCCGCCCGAGCGGGCGCCGCCACGGTCGTCACGGTCACGGCCGAAGCCACCACCGGAGGCCTGCGGACGGCCGCCGGAGCGGTGGTCGTCACGACGCGCGAACGGACGGTTGTTGCTGCCGCCGCGCTCGTCACGGTCCCGGCCGAAGGACGGGCGGTCACCGAAGGTGCGGGCCGGGCGGTCGCCGAAGGAGCGGCCACCGCGGTCGTCGCGGTCACGGTTGAAGCCACCGGAACGGTCGCGGTCGAAGCCACCACCGGTGCGGGCCGGACGGTCGCCGAAGGAACGGCCGCCGCGGTCGTCGCGGTCACGGTTGAAACCGCCCGAGCGGGCGCCGCCACGGTCGTCACGGTCACCGAAGGAACGGCCGCCACGGTCGTCACGGTCGCGGTTGAAGCCACCCGAGCGGGCGCCGCCACGGTCGTCACGGTCACCGAAGGAACGGCCACCACGGTCGTCACGGTCACGGTTGAAGCCACCGGAACGGCCACCACGGTCGTCACGGTCGCGGTTGAAGGCCGGACGCTCGGTGCGTGCCTCGCGGTACGACGGCGTGCGCTCCTCGGCCTGCGGCGCGGCGGCCGGGGCCGGCGCCTCGGTGGCCGGGGTCTCCGCAGCGGCCTCGTCGCCCGCCTCGGCGGCCGGGGCCTCGTCCTCGATGCCCAGCTCGGCCCGCTCGCGGGCGGCCCGCGCGGCCAGGCGGTCGGCCTCCTCGCGCAGCTCGGTGGTGCGGCGCTGCGCGCGCTCCAGCTGGCGGGTCATGTCGGCGAGCTCGCGCTCGGCGGCACCGGCGATGCCGGCCGCGCTCTCGGCCTGGACCTCGATCAGCGAACGGGCGCCGGTGATCTTGGCGACCTCGGCGTCGAAGGCGTGGTCGAGGATGTGGCGCGAGGCGTCGACGCCCGCGTCCTCCATCAGGCGGAAGACGCCGCGGCGCTGGTGCGGCAGCACCAGGGTGACGACGGCGCCGGAGCGCCCGGCCCGGGCGGTGCGGCCGGAGCGGTGCAGGTAGTCCTTGTGGTCGCCGGCCGGGTCCACGTTGAGGACCAGGTCGATGCCGTCGACGTGGATGCCGCGGGCGGCGACGTCGGTGGCGACGACGACGTTGACGTAGCCGTCCTTGAAGTCGCCGAGGACGCGGGTACGGGCGCCCTGGGTCATCCCGCCGTGCAGCGCGTCGGCCTTCACGCCGGCCTCGATGAGCTGCTCGGCGACGCGGTCGGCGCCCATCTGGGTGCGGACGAAGATGATCGTGCGGCCCTTGCGGGCGGCGATCGCGTTGGTGATCGGCGCCTTGTCCTTGGGCTTCACCACGAGGATGTGGTGGGTCATGGTGGTGACCGCGCCGGCCGACGGGTCGACCTCGTGGGTGACCGGGTTCTTCAGGTAGCGCTTGACCAGGGTGTCGATCTCGTTCTCCAGGGTGGCGGAGAACAGCAGGCGCTGGCCACCGGCCGGCACCTGGTCGAGGATCTCGGTGACCTCGGGCAGGAAGCCCATGTCGGCCATCTGGTCGGCCTCGTCGAGCACGACGGTCCGGACGTCGGCCAGCTTGGCGCTGCCGCGGTTCAGCAGGTCGCGCAGACGGCCGGGGGTGGCGACCAGGACGTCGACGCCACGCTCCAGCGCGTAGATCTGGTTCGACATCGAGGTGCCGCCGCAGACGACCTTGAGCTTGAGGCCGAGCACCGAGCCGAACGGCTCCAGGGCGTCGGCCACCTGCATGGCCAGCTCACGGGTCGGGACGAGGATCAGGCCGCGCGGGTGCTTGGGCTTGGTGCGCTCGCCGTCGGCGAGGCGGGTCAGCAGCGGCAGGCCGAAGCTGAGGGTCTTGCCGGAGCCGGTACGGCCACGGCCCAGCACGTCCTTGCCGGCCAGGGCGTCCGGGATGGTCGCGGCCTGGATCGGGAACGGGGTGGTGACACCGCGCTTGGCGAGGGCGCGCACGACGTCGTCGTGCAGGCCCAGGTCGCCGAAGGTGATGGTGGGCTCGGCGGGCTCCTCGGCCTCGACGGCGTCGGCGTTCAGCTCGACGTCGGCGTCGGTGGGCTCGACGGCCTCAACGGCCTCGACGGTGTCGGTGAGGGTGTCGGCGGTGTCGGTGACATCGGCGGCGGCCTCGCTCGCGGGCATGGCGAAGCGGGCGTCGTCAACGAGAGACATGTAAAACCTTCCGGAAGTGGCACGCGCCAAAGTCCGGGGGTTCTGTTTCACAACCGCCTCTATGCGGTCAGCCACGGATCGCCGGAACGCGCCAAGGGCGCCAGATGGGAATAGGGCGCCAGTCAAATGAATCAAACGAACGATCTACCACCATAGACGAACCTCGGGATCAGAGGCAAATGCCCTGGCCAGACCGCTAATGCCCACCCGCATGCGGGCTCGGGGCCGAGGAACCGGAGTTACCGGCCGAGGGCTCCGGGGTCGGTGGGACGGTCGCGGCCGGTGAGGTGTGCTCGGGCTCGGGGGACGTCGAGGGGCGGCTGCTCGGCGTGGCCGACGGCGTGCCCGCCGTACCGCCGGAGCGGCCCTCACCGGTGCCGCCGGCCCCGCCCGCGCCCCCGGTACCCGCCGCACCGCCGGTACCGGCCGACGCGCCGCCGCCCGGCCGGGGCGCGGGGCTGGCACTCACGCCCCCCGCCGAACCGTTCGCGCCGGTGCCGGCCGGCGCGGGGTCCACGGCGGGCGCCCCCGGCACCGGGACCACGCCGGCGGCCGCGCCGTTCACGCCGGGCGCGACCTCGCCCGCCGCCGTGGCCGTCGCCCCGGCCGGCGCGTTCTCGCCCTGCAAGCCCCCCGGACGCTCCGGGCGCCCGGACGCACTCCCCGGATGCACGCCGCTCGGCGAGGCCGACGGCCCGCTCGTCACCCCCGGCTTGCCCGCCGGACCGACCTGCCCGACCGGCGCCACCCCGCGCTTCACCTCCGCCTCCGGACCGACCGACATGCACCCCGTCAGCCCCAGCCCGGCCACCGCCAGCACCGCCGCCGCACGCACCGAAGCCGTACGCGCCGAAACCGCACGCGCCGAAGCCGTACGCACCACCGCCCGAACCGCCCGCACCGAAGCCACCGAGCTCCCTCTCCACCGCCCCACCCGGGCCGCCCACTGCTCGCGCGGCCGCTTTTCGGTGCCCAACGCGCGCCCGCCCCGACGGGACACGGGCAGCGCGCCAGGAAGCGCCCGGGCCGCCTCCGCCACAGCCCGCCGAACCGGCAGACCGGCGGCCTGCTCAGCCCCAGAACGCCGAGGCCAGCCCCGCCCCCGCGTACACCGCGGCCAGCCCCACCGCCACGCTGCCCACCACGTTCGCCAGCGCGAAACGCCCCGCCCCGGTCTCGACCAGCCGCAGCGTCTCGTACGAGAAGGTCGAGTACGTGGTCAGCGCCCCGCACAGCCCCGTCCCCAGCAGCACCTGGACCTGCGGGGACGCGGCCCCCGCCGCCACCGCCCCGGTCACCAGGCCGAGCACCGTGCAGCCGACCGCGTTCACCGCGAACGTCCCCCAGGGGAACACCGAGTCGTGCCGGGCCTGCACCGCCCGGTCGGTCAGGTACCGCAGCGGCGCGCCGACCACCGCGCCCGCCACCACCAGCAGCCAGTTCACCCCGAAGCCCCTTCCCGCCCCACGTACCTGACCACTTCGCAGCGGTCCAGCAGCACCAAGCCCTCCGCCACCAGCCCGTCCAACTGCGGCAGGAACGCCCGCACCCGCTCCTCCTCGTCCACGATCACCACCGCCACCGGCAGGTCCTCGCTCAGCGACAGCAGCCGCGCCGTGTGCACCAGCGACGACGCCCCGAACCCCTCGATCCCCCGGAACACGCTCGCCCCGGCCAGCCCCGCCGCCCGCGCCCGGTGCACGATCTCGCTGTACAGCGGCCGGTGGTGCCAGCGGTCGTTCTCCCCCACCAGCACGGTCAGCCGCAGCGCCGGCCCGCTCAACCTGCTCACCGCACGCCCCCGCCTGCACGGGCGACCAGACGGCGCGTCAGCCCGGCCGCCACCCACACCGCGCCGAGCGCGCCCAGCAGCGTCAGCCCCAGGTACGCCAGCCCGAGCCCGAGCCGCCCCTCCTCCACCAGCCGCCGGATGTCCACCGCGTACGTCGAGAAGGTGGTGAAGCCGCCCAGCACCCCGGTGCCGAAGAACGGCCGCAGCAGCGGGTGCGCCGGACGCCCCTCGGTGATCACCACCAGGAACACCCCGATCACCGCGCACCCGACCACGTTGATCAGCAGCGTCGTCCACGGGAACGCCGCCGGGCCGTTCGCCCAGGCCAGCCCGGCGCCGTACCGCGCCACCGACCCGATCGCCCCGCCCACCGCGATCACCGCCACGGCCGGCCCCTGCCCGCGCCACACCGGCGGCCGTCTCCGGGCGACCGCCCCTTCGCCCACCGGCCGGGTCCGCGCCGGGCCGTCCACCGTGCCGTCCGAGGTCGCCATAACCCCATCAAACACCGGCTCCCGCCGTCTGGCACAGCGTCACTCCAGACCCGACAATGAACCGGTGGAGATGACCCGGGACGAGTTCGAGACGCTGGTCAGCGACGCCCTCGACCAGATTCCCCCGCAGCTCGCGGCCATGATGGACAACGTCGCCGTCTTCGTCGAGGACGAGCCCGACCCCGCCGACCCGGAACTCCTCGGCCTCTACGAGGGCACCCCGCTCACCGAACGCGGCGAGTGGTACGCGGGCGTCCTGCCCGACCGGATCCTCATCTACCGCGGCCCCACCCTCCGGCACTGCGAGACCCACGACCAGGTCGTCGCCGAAGTCCGCACCACGGTCATCCACGAGGTCGCCCACCACTTCGGCTTCGACGACCACGAACTCGACGAACTCGGCTGGTCCTGACCCCCGCCGTGAGCGGCCCTCGGGCGGCCCCCACCCGCCCGGCCGAAACCCGTTTTGGCGATCCGCCCTGCATCCCATATGCTTCTCGACGTCCCCGAACGCTGGGAACAGCGGGACAGGCCGCAAGCCCTCATCGTCTAGTGGCCCAGGACGCCGCCCTTTCAAGGCGGTAGCACGGGTTCGAATCCCGTTGGGGGCACGCAGTACCGTAGTAAAAAGCAGTGCCGCAAGACCTTAGTGGGAAACCACTACAAGGTCCCGTGGAGCAGTTGGTTAGCTCGCCACCCTGTCAAGGTGGAGGTCGCGGGTTCAAGTCCCGTCGGGATCGCTCGTCTCGCAAGAGGCGGTGCAGTACGGCCAGGTAGCTCAGTTGGTACGAGCGTCCGCCTGAAAAGCGGAAGGTCGCCGGTTCGACCCCGGCCCTGGCCACAACGCATGACCAGGCATTATGCCCCCGAAGCAGCTCGCTTCGGGGGCATTTTCGCGTTGTTCGACGCCAACGGCACAGCCGACGGTCACCGCCCTCCCGCATGACGTCAAGTACGTGACGTACTTGACGTACTTCACCGGCCGCGCGACCCTGGTTCTCGGACGAGGAGGCTTCCCATGACAGCAGTCCACTACGAGAGCTACACCGAAGCCCGAGCGCACCTGAAGGATCTGCTGGACGCAGCGGGGCAAGGCCGGATCGCGACCGTTCGCCGGGACACCGGATACGCGGCCGTAGTCGACGCAGGGCGGCTACGCCGCGCCCTCACGCTGTTGTGCCCCTCCAAGGCCGAGGTGGTCGCCGAGGGCGGTGGCTGGTCGGTGTTCTTCCCCGGCCTGCCGGTCGCAGCGGACGGCGGCACGTTCGACGAGGCCATCGACGAGATGATCGACGCGCTCCGCGAGTATGCGGAGGACTGGCAGGACCGACTGCTGAGCGCTCCGAACCATCGCGACAACTGGGGCCTGGTTCAGCTGATCGGTCTCAGCGACGACGCACAACTCCGTGATTGGCTGCTCGGAGTCGCGAAGTGACCTGGCCCCAGCCGACACGCGAACGGCACGAGCAGTTCTGCAAGGTTGAAGGCTGGGAACGCGTACGTGACGCGCGCGGCCGCACCGGCACCCACCACGTCACCTACGAATTCGGGCTCCCCGACGGGCGGATCCTGCGTACTCGGGTGTCGCATCCGGTCGACCGCAGCGTGTACGGCGCGGGCATGTGGGCGCACGTCCTCCGCGATCAGCTGGATGTGACAGAGGATGTCTTCTGGCCGTGCGTCCTGGACGGCGCGCTTCCCGATCGAGGCGCGCCCGAGCCACCACGCGAGGCGCTTCCCGCAGATCTGGTCCACATGCTGATCAACCGTGTCGGACTCACCGAGAACCAGGTCGCCGAGCTGAACAAGGCCCAGGCGATCGCGCGACTCCAGCAGTTCTGGACCGAGGGCCACTGACACCAGTTGCCGGGTCGCCGCCTGGGCCGCTGCGGCTTCCGGCCCCCGCAGATCTCGAAGTCCATCGCACACCTTGAACTGGGGTGTTGCGACGACCGTTGGAACCCAAGATTTCGCTGCGGGGCTTCCGCCGTTCCGCGGGCCTGGGGCCCGGGGCCTGGGGCCGGGCGCCGACTACGCTGGGTGCCGGACACCGGTGGATTCGGTTCGGGAGGCGTCGCACTCATGACCCCGGAACACTTCGAGCTCCTGGAAGCGGCCCGCAGGAGCCTGCCCGACGGCTTCAAGGTGGAGCTCTCCGGCGACACCATCACCATGACGGTGAGCCCCTCGGGGATCCACCAGCGCAACCTGCTGGTGGTGCGCCGGCAGTTCGACGCCCACACCCCGGCCGGGCTGCTGCCGAGCGAGAACACCGATCTGATCTCGCCCAACGTCGGGAAGAGCCGCAATCCCGACCTGACGTACCTTCCGGACGACGCGCTGGCCACCACCGACAACCAGGTGCCCGCCGAGCTGGCCGCGATCGCGGTCGAGCTGGTCTCGCCCTCCAACCCCGAGAACGACTGGGTCGGGAAGGTGCGGGACTACCCGCTGATGGGGATCCCGCTGTACCTCCTGGTCGACGCGCGGGAGAAGACCGTCACCCTCTTCAGCAGGCCGGACGGCGCCCGGTACCACCGGCGCGAGGACATCGCGTTCGGCGAGACGATGCGCGTTCCGGAGCCCTTCGGCTTCGAGCTGGTCACCGGCGACCTGCTGCCCTGCTGATCTCGGGCGGCTCCCCCTCGCGTCAGCTCGCGCCGGGAGTCCGGTCCCCGCCGCCCTCGACCACGAGCAGCCGGGGGGTGATCGTGGGGGCGAGGGCGGTCAGGCCGGCACGGCGCCGGGAGGGTTCAGTAGGAGCGGAACCAGCTGGCGTCGGTGCCCAGCACGGAGCCGTCCGCCGCGTAGTACGTGAACGTGCGGGCCTGGGCGCCCGGCTTCCTGGCGATCGCGTACCAGCGCGTCGGGGAGTCCCCGAGGGCGACCGGCGCCGACTCGCTGATGCCGCCGGTGTCCCAGGTGACCACGATCTTCGCGACCCGGGGCCGGACCCCGGCGATCACCACCGGTGAGGCGCCCAGCTCCCCGCCCTTGAACCCGAGCATCGTCCCTCCTCCGGAGGTGGCCCGGTCGATGATCGCCCCGTCCGGCACCCCCGGGGCGGGGGTGTCGTGCATCGCGTCGTCTACCTGGCGCTGCCCGTCCACGGTGGCGTAGAGGTTCACCAGGTCCACGTCCGGGCGCCAGCTCCGGTCGATGTCCGCCCGGGTGGTCTCCGGCAGTTGCGGGATGGCCGCGTGCCGGTCCTCCCAGATCAGCCGGGCCTGTCGGAGGGCGTCCTCCTTGGTGGCGGCCGCCGGCCAGAACGCGGCCCACGCCTGCCACTGCCTGCCGTTCGTGGTGCCGTGGCCGACCACGACCCGGACCGGGGTGAACGGATCCCGCGCGGGAGCGGTCGGTGTCGCGGTGGTGCCTGCGGTGCCCCCGGCGGCCCCGGCGGCCCCGGCAGCCTCCGCGGCGGTGACGGTCGAGGCGTCCGCCACCACCGCCCCCGCGTCGGCCGCGTTGCCCGGCCCCCGCCCCCGCCCGAGCCCGCCGAGCGCCGTCCCCCCGACGACGGCCGCCGCGACCAGCACCGCCACCGCCCCGCTGGTCAGCAGCCGCCGGCGCCGCAGCCGGCGCCGCCCCCCGGCGACCAGCCGGTCGTACGGGACGGCTCCGATCTCGACGCTTCCGGCCAGCTCGCCCAGGACGCGCGCCGCCGCGGCCTCGGCGCCGGCCGCGCCCCCGGCCCCTGCCCCGGCCGTGTCCTCGCCGCCCACACCGCCCACGTTGCCCATGGCGCCCTCGCCGCCCACGTTGCCCTCGTTGCTCATCTTCCGCCTCCGATGCTCGCCAGCCCGTTGAGTGAGGAGGCCTCCCGCAGCTTGGCCAGGCCTCTGGCCGCCTGGCTCTTCACCGTCCCGACCGAGCAGCCCATCGCCGCGGCGGTCTGGGTCTCGGTGAGGTCCTCCCAGTACCGCAGCACGACGGCCTGCCGCTGCCGGGGCGGCAGCGTGCCGAGGGCCGTGAGCAGCGCCGCCCGTTCGTCCAGCCGCGCGTAGCCGTCGGGGCCCTCGGGTGCGGCCCGGTCGGGGACGGCGGTGACCAGGTCCTCGGCCGCTCGGCGGCGGAACCGCCGGGCGTGCTCGTTGATCAGGATCCGGCGCACGTAGGCGTGCGGGTCGTCGGCCGCCCGGACCCGGCTCCAGGCGACGTACGCCCGCTCCAGGGCCTGCTGGACCAGGTCCTCGGCGGTGTGCCTGTCCCCCGCGAGCAGGTACGCCGTCCTGAGCAGCCGCGTCCACGCGCTGCCGGTGAACGCGCGGAACTCCTCGTCCCTCGCGGTCTTCTGGGCTCCCATGAGCACCTCCTCAACCCCCAGAGCCCGAAACCGCCGCGAACCGTTGCCTGGCCCGGCCCGGAGCCGTCCGGCCCGACGCCACCGGCACCCGGGCCCGCCGTTCGCGCTCGGCCGCCGGTGGCTGTGACACTGGAGAGGCTCGAAAACCGAGGTGCGCGCCGCCGTACCTCCTTGCGAACCTAGAGGGATGCCCGCAGTGAGTTCTCCCGCAGTCCAGTCCGCCCCCGCACCCGCCGAGGGTCCCGGTATCGGTGAGCTGGCCGCCCGCCTGCCCGAGCTGACCCTGCGCGACCAGGTGCGGATCGGGCGCCGACTGGAGGGGGCCCGTCGGGTCCGCAAGCCCGAGGCCCGGCAGAAGGTCGCCGCCCAGATCGCCGCCGACATCGACCGCGCCGAGCTGCTGGTCGAGCAGCGCCGCGGTGCCGTCCCACCGATCAGCTATCCCGCCGAGCTGCCGGTCAGCCAGAAGAAGGACGAGATCCTGGCGGCCATCCGGGACCACCAGGTGGTGATCGTCGCGGGTGAGACCGGCTCCGGCAAGACCACCCAGATCCCGAAGATCTGTCTGGAGCTGGGCCGCGGCGTGCGCGGTCTGGTCGGCCACACCCAGCCGCGCCGGATCGCCGCCCGTACGGTCGCCGAGCGGGTCGCGGAGGAGCTGCGCACCCCGCTGGGCGAGGCGGTCGGCTGGAAGGTCCGGTTCACCGACCAGGTCGGCCAGGACACCCTGGTCAAGCTGATGACGGACGGCATCCTGCTCGCGGAGATCCAGACCGACCGCGAACTGCTCCAGTACGACACCCTGATCATCGACGAGGCGCACGAACGCAGCCTCAACATCGACTTCATCCTCGGCTACGTCAAGCAGCTGCTCCCGCGCCGACCGGACCTCAAGGTCGTGATCACCTCCGCGACCATCGACCCGCAGCGCTTCGCCCGGCACTTCAACGACGCCCCGATCGTCGAGGTCTCCGGCCGCACCTACCCGGTGGAGGTCCGGTACCGCCCGCTCGTCGACGACCTGGACGAGGACGACGACGCGACGGACGCCGACCGCGACCGGGACCAGATCCAGGCGATCTGCGAAGCGGCCCAGGAGCTCCAGGCCGAGGGCCCGGGCGACATCCTGGTCTTCCTCTCCGGCGAGCGCGAGATCCGCGACACCGCCGACGCCCTGGACAAGCTGAAACTCAAGTCCACCGAGGTCCTGCCGCTGTACGCCCGGCTGAGCTCGGCCGAGCAGCACCGGGTGTTCCAGCGCTCCGGCAGCCGCCGGATCGTCCTCGCCACCAACGTCGCCGAGACCAGCCTCACCGTCCCCGGCATCAAGTACGTGATCGACCCGGGCACCGCCCGGATCTCCCGCTACAGCCACCGCACCAAGGTGCAGCGGCTGCCGATCGAGGCGGTCAGCCAGGCCAGCGCCAACCAGCGCAAGGGCCGCTGCGGCCGCACCTCCGACGGCATCTGCATCCGGCTGTACTCGGAGGAGGACTTCCTCTCCCGCCCCGAGTTCACCGACGCCGAGATCCTGCGCACCAACCTGGCCTCGGTGATCCTGCAGATGACGGCGGCGGGCCTCGGCGACATCGCCGCCTTCCCGTTCCTGGACCCGCCGGACTCCCGCAACATCAAGGACGGCGTGCACCTGCTGCACGAGCTGGGCGCGCTGGACCCGGACGAGAAGGACCCGCGCAAGCGCCTCACCGCGCTCGGCCGCCAACTGGCCCAGCTCCCGGTGGACCCGCGGATGGCCCGGATGGTGCTGGAGGCCGACAAGAACGGCTGCGTGCGCGACGTGATGGTGATCGCCGCCGCGCTGTCCATCCAGGACCCGCGCGAGCGCCCCGCCGAGAAGCGCCAGGCCGCCGACGAGCGGCACCGCCGGTTCAACTCGGAGACCTCCGACTTCCTGTCCTACCTGGCGATGTGGCGCTACGTCCGGGAGCAGCAGCGCGAGCTGTCCTCCTCGGCCTTCCGCCGGATGTGCAAGGCGGAGTTCCTCAACTACCTGCGGATACGGGAGTGGCAGGACATCTACACCCAGCTGCGCACGGTCGCCAAGCAGTTGGGCGTCACCATCGAGGAGCCGCACGAGGACGCCGAGCCGGACGCCGACCGGATCCACCAGTCGCTGCTGGCCGGCCTGCTCTCCCACATCGGCCTGTTCGACGTGGAGAAGCGCGAGTACGGCGGCGCGCGCGGCGCCCGGTTCGCGGTGTTCCCGGGCTCGGGCCTGTTCAAGAAGCCGCCGCGCTGGGTGATGTCGGCCGAGCTGGTGGAGACGTCCCGGCTGTGGGCGCGGATCAACGCCAAGATCGAGCCGGAGTGGGTGGAGCCGCTGGCCGGCCACCTGATCAAGCGGACGTACAGCGAGCCGCACTGGGAGAAGAAGGCCGGAGCCGTCCTGGCGTACGAGCGGGTGACGCTCTACGGGATGCCGGTCGTCGCCCAGCGCAAGGTCAACTACGGGCGGATCGACCCGGAGCTGTGCCGCGAGCTGTTCATCCGCAACGCGCTGGTCGAGGGCGACTGGGAGACCCACCACCGGTTCTTCGCCGAGAACCGCAAGCTGCTCGGCGAGGTCGAGGAGCTGGAGAACCGGGCCCGGCGCCGGGACATCCTGGTCGACGACCAGACCCTGTTCGAGTTCTACGACGCCCGGCTGCCGGAGGACGTGGTCTCCACCCGGCACTTCGACTCCTGGTGGAAGACGGCCCGGCACGAGCAGCCGGACCTGCTCAACTTCGAGAAGTCGATGCTGATCAACGACTCCGCGGACGGCGTCACGGAGGCCGACTACCCGGACCACTGGCAGCAGGGCAAGCTGCGCTTCCAGCTGACCTACCAGTTCGAACCGGGCAGCGACGCGGACGGCGTGACCGTCCACATCCCGCTGCCGGTGCTCAACCAGGTCACCGCGGAGGGCTTCGACTGGCAGATCCCGGGCCTGCGGACGGAGCTGGTCACCGCGTACATCAAGTCGCTGCCGAAGGCGATCCGGCGCAACTTCGTGCCGGCGCCGGACTTCGCGAAGGCGGCGCTGCGCGCGGTGAAGGACCGCCAGGAGCCGTTGCTGCCGTCCCTGGAGCACGCCCTCAAGCGCCTGACGGCCATCACCGTGCCGCCGGAGGCCTGGGACGACGAGCGGGTGCCGGACCACCTCAAGGTGACCTTCCGGGTGGTGGACGGCCGCCGCAAGCTCGCCGAGTCCAAGGACCTGGAGGAGCTGCGGCTGCGGCTCAAGCCGAAGCTCAAGGAGACGCTGTCCTCGGCGGCCTCCGGCCAGGGCATCGAGCAGGGCGGGCTGACCGCCTGGCCGGGCGGCCTGCCCGTGCTCCAGCGCACCTTCGAGCAGCGCTCGCGCGGCCATTCGCTGCGCGCCTACCCGGCCCTGGTGGACGAGGGGGAGTCGGTCGGCGTGAAGCTGTTCGACACCCCGCAGGCGCAGACGCAGTCGATGTGGGCGGGCACCCGCCGGCTGCTGATGCTGACCACCACCTCCCCGGCCAAGTCGATCCAGGGCCGGCTGGGCAACCAGGCGAAGCTGGCGCTCTCGCACAACCCGCACGGCTCGGTGAACGCCCTCTTCGAGGACGTGGTGGCCTGTGCGACGGACCGGCTGATGACCCTGGCCGGCGGACCGGCCTGGGACGAGGCGGCCTTCGGCACGCTGCACGACAAGGTGCGGGCGGACCTGTACGACCTGTCCGCGGACACCACACTGAAGACGGCCACCGCGCTGATCGCCTTCCACAAGGCCTCGACCCGGCTGAAGTCGGTGAGCAGCCCGGTGCTGCTGAACGCGGTGAACGACATCCGGCTGCACCTGGCCTCCCTGGTGCACCCGGGCTTCGTCACGGACACCGGCTGGCAGCGGCTGCCGGACCTCAAGCGCTACCTGCTGGCGGTGGACCGCCGGCTGGAGGCGCTGCCCAACCACCCGCAGCGGGACGCCCAGCAGCTGCTGAAGGTCCAGCAGGTGCAGCGGGAGTACGGGGAGCTGCTGGCGGCGGTGCCGGCCGGCCGGCAGCCGTCCGCGGAGGTGCTGGCGATCCGCTGGATGATCGAGGAGTTGCGGGTCAGCTTCTTCGCCCAGTCGCTGGGCACGCCGAGCCCGGTGTCGGAGAAGCGGATCACCAAGGCGATGGAGGCTGCCAGGGCCACGCTCTGAGCTGGGCGGCGGCCTCCTCGGGGGCCCTCAGGTGCCAGTTCGACCTGGGGGCCCACCATGGGCTACAGTCTGTCTTGTTCGCAGCGCGGCAAGCGAGTGAACGAGATCAGGAAACTCTGGTCCCGTGGAGCAGTTGGTTAGCTCGCCACCCTGTCAAGGTGGAGGTCGCGGGTTCAAGTCCCGTCGGGATCGCCGCAGCGCGAGAGGCCCGGAACCGTCAGGTTCCGGGCCTCTCGCTTTTGGCGTCCGGTGTTTATCCCGGACCAGGTCCAGACCACAAGTGACAGACGGTGTGACGGTCGTCACTTATCTTTTCCCGAGAGCACCCCCGCACCACCCTCACCAAGACCTCACTAATTTAATATGTAAAATTGTACAGCCATTAACTGTAAATCCCCCCCGCATCATGCGCATCAAATCGTTATCCGGAGTTCAGCATTCCGTACGTTGTGCCGAGTACCCGGGCACGGCGGGCGGGCATGGCAAAGGGGCCGCTTACCGGACCCGGCGGAGTCCGGTAAGCGGCCCCTTTAAAGAGCCTTTGGCCTATCAGGCCTCAGTGCGCTGAGCGGGAATCCCGGCCAGCAGAGCGCGCACCTCCGCCTCGCGGTAACGGCGGTGACCGCCGAGCGTGCGAATGGACGTCAGCTTGCCCGCCTTGGCCCAACGAGTGACCGTCTTCGGGTCCACGCGGAACATGGTGGCGACCTCTGCCGGCGTCAGCAGGGGCTCAGCATCAGGGGTACGAGCGGTCATGAGCGGCCTCCTCGGGAGAACCGAACCAGGGCGGTTCTATCCTTCAAATTCTGCACCTTGGCCCGCGATGCCCGAAATGGCATAGACGGGCCGAGTCGGTTATAGGACGAACGGCTTGTCCTGGTGTCTACAACTACACCATCCGTCCAGCCCTATCGACCAAACCGCCAAAATTGACCCCTCACGGGTTCAAGAGCGACGGATGGCGATGGACCACCCCATAACGGGCAGTCACGCGGCCGTGACGCCTGGTTACGAGGGGACCAGACCCCCTGTTTCCCCGCAAAGCACGCATCGACTCCAGAACCACCCAAAAGTGGGCATGCCCGCGTGAAGTTGGGCTGGTTGTCCCATTTTTGCACATAGGGGTAAGTTCGCGTCAACGGTGAGTAGTGTCACGTTCGACAGCTATTGACCCGAACCGGGACCTTGGTCATCCAGCTCGGGCCATAGGACTCTTACAGTCATACACGGGTGGTCGGACGTCAGTTCGCGTACCGCAGCGCCAGCACCCTGCGCCAGCGCGCCGTCAGTTCCCCGTACGCGTGCAGCGCCTGCGCGGTGTCCCCCGCCCGCAGCGCGCGCAGCCCCTCCTCCAGCTCCCCCGCCGAACGATCCGCCAACAGCCGCTCCGGCCCCAGCACATGCACCAGCCCCCCGTAGTCCAGCTCCACCAGCGAGCGCGGATGGAATTCCTCCAGCCACCGCCCGATCTGCTCCGCCCCCCGGACCAGTTCCCCGTCCGGCACCTCTTCACGCAGCGCCCGGAAGGCCCGGGCCACCCGGCGGCGCGCCTGCGCCATCGGCACCAGGTAGAACAGCGCCGCCGCCCGCCCCGGTTTGCCCGGCTCCTGCGCCGGCACGAAACAGCGGTCCTCGTCCCCGAACGGCAGGAACCAGCGCACCGGCACCTCCCACCGGCTGGTCAGGATCCACGGCCGGGCGTCCGGATGGCCGGCCCGCCAGCGCTCCCGGTCCGCCTCCGCCGCCGCCCGGGCCACCGGCGGCACCGCGGTGTCCAGCAGCGCCACCGGCGCGGCCGCCCGCAGCTCCTCCAGCGCCTGCCAGCTGCGCAGCCTGGTCGCCCACGGGCAGACGTACAGCACGCCGTCCACCACCCGCAGGTAGGCCCGCCCGCTCTCCCGCTCGGGCAGCGCCCGGGGCGTCCGGGCGGCCAGCTCCGCCAGCGCCTCCCGCTGCTCCTCCAGGACGGCCGCGGCCACCGGCTGCGCCGCCTCGACGGCGTCCGGGCCGTGCTCCGCCGCGTAGGCCTGCCAGCGCACCCGCTCGGACTCCGGGTAGGCGGCCAGCGGCTCGTAGACCCGCAGGTGGGCGGCGTAGGGCGGCAGTACCGAGGTGCGCACGACGGTCACGTCCTGCATGGTCGCACGCGCCGACCGGCCCCGGGAGGGCGCGCCCCCGAACCGTTCGCGCCCGCACCGCGCACCCCCCTGCGTCTCACTCCTCGGACCACCGGGACAAGCTCGGACAAGAGGGCGGATCGGCGACGCTCCCGCGACTACGCTTCGCCCTAGGCGCCCGCACCACAGCAGGCGGGCCTTCGATACTGGAGTCACCACAGTGACCGACGTACAGACATCCGCCACGCACCCCGCACCCGGAGTGCTCAGCAGGATCTTCCGCACCGAGCAGGACGGCGCCCCCGGCGACGGCCACGAGCAGGTCGTCCTCTGCCACGACCGCAGCTCCGGGCTCAAGGCGATCATCGCCATCCACTCCACCGCGCTGGGCCCGGCCCTCGGCGGCACCCGCTTCTTCCCGTACGCCTCCGAGGAGGCGGCCCTGGAGGACGCGCTCAACCTGTCCCGCGGCATGTCCTACAAGAACGCGCTGGCCGGGCTCGACCTCGGCGGCGGCAAGGCCGTCATCATCGGCGACCCCAACAAGGACAAGAACGAGGCGATGCTCCGTGCCTACGGCCGCTTCGTGGAGTCCCTGCGCGGCCGCTACATCACCGCCTGCGACGTGGGCACCTACGTGCAGGACATGGACGTCATCGCGCGCGAGACGCAGTTCGTGACGGGCCGCTCGCCCGAGCACGGCGGCGCCGGCGACTCGTCCATCCTGACCGCCTTCGGCGTCTTCCAGGGCATGCGCGCCACCGCCCAGGCCCGCTGGGGCCAGCCGACCCTGCGCGGCAAGCGGGTCGGCGTCGCGGGCGTCGGCAAGGTCGGCCACTACCTGGTCGGCCACCTCGTCGCGGACGGCGCCACCGTCGTCATCACCGACGTCTCCGAGACCGCCGTGAACCGCGTCCGCGCGGCCCACCCGGAGGTGGAGGTCGTCGCCGACACCGCCGCCCTGCTGCAGGCCCGGCTGGACGTCTACGCCCCCTGCGCCCTGGGCGGCGCGCTGACCGACGACACGGTGGCCGCGCTCGGCGAGTCCGGCACCACGATCGTCTGCGGCGCGGCCAACAACCAGCTGGCCCACCCGGGCGTCGAGAAGGACCTCGCGGACCGCGGCATCCTCTACGCGCCGGACTACCTGGTGAACTCCGGCGGCGTGATCCAGGTCGCCGACGAGATCGAGGGCTTCAACTTCGACCGGGCCAAGAACAAGGCCACCAGGATCTTCGACACCACCCTGGAGATCTTCACCCGGGCCGCCTCCGACGGCGTCCCGCCGGCGGTCGCCGCCGACCGCCTGGCCGAGAAGCGGATGCGCGAGATCAGCGCGCTGCGCACGGTCCTGCTGCCGGGCGCCCGCCGGGCCTGATCCGGCGCCCCCGGAACCTCGGACGCGCGGGGGGCGGCCGCACCCCCGTGACCCGCCCCCGGGCGGGAGGGGCCCAGCCGTCCCCCGCGCATCACGATGTGGAACCGGATTCTCACTTCTGCGCCCGATCGGGTGATCCAAGGTCCCCCTTGGGGGGATAATCGGTCCTGGAACGACGGACCTGAGACACCTCCGGACAGCGCGCAAACCGCCGCAAAACCTCCCCTGACCTGGGAAGACCTGGTCTCGGGTGCGGTCGGTGCGCGCCACGTCACACCGACGACGTACCGTCCAGCGGCGGAAACAGGTACCGTTAATGCTCCAAGGGACGGTCCTCCCATTCGGGCAGGCCGCTCCTGATCATGAACACGTGTCAGACTCGGGGCCGTGAGCCCCATCGTTGAGGGGGTCGACCCATGGGGCGCGGCCGGGCCAAGGCCAAGCAGACGAAGGTCGCCCGCGAGCTGAAGTACAACAGCGGCGGGTTTGACGCTAACCGTCTGTCCAACGAGCTGGGCGCATCGCCGTCCACCGCTCCGATCGACCCGGAGCCGATCGAGGAGGAGGAGGACGACGACCCGTATGCCGAGTACGCCGCCCGCTATGCCGACCTCGACGACGAGGACGACACCGAGCCGGGCACCGGGCCGTCGCAGGCCTCTCGCCGCTCGTAGCCAGTAGTTTCGCCGACCGGCCCAGCGCCCAGCGCGCCAGGCCGGTCTTCGGCGTTTCCGCGTACCGGATGGCGTACCGGGTGGGTCGCCGCCCCCCGGGTGGCAGGACGCGGAAGGGCCCCTCCGGTGCGCCGGAGGGGCCCTTCCGTCGTCCCGCCGGGCTCAGCCCGCGGTGAAGCCCTCGTAGGCGTTGTAGAGCGCCGCGCCGGCCTCGTGCTCGCCGGTGCGCTCGACGATGTCGCCGAGCAGCCAGGCCTCGACGCCGCGGTCCTCCAGGATCGCCAGCACGGCGTCCACCGAGGACGGCGGGACGACCGCGACCATGCCGACGCCCATGTTGAGCGTCTTCTCGATCTCCAGGGTGGCCACCTTGCCGACCTGGGCGACGGTCTGGAAGACCGGCAGCGGGGTCCAGGTGCCGCGGTCCAGGCGGGCGTGCAGGCCGTCCGGGACGACCCGGGCCAGGTTGGCCGCCAGGCCGCCGCCGGTGACGTGCGAGAAGGCGTGGATCTCGGTGGCGCGGGTGAGCGCCAGGCAGTCCAGCGAGTAGATCCGGGTCGGCTCCAGCAGCTCCTCGCCGAGCGTGCGGCCGAACTCCTCGACCTTGCGGTCCAGCTTCCAGCCGGCCTCGTTCAGCAGCACGTGGCGCACCAACGAGTAGCCGTTGGAGTGCAGGCCCGAGGCCGCCATCGCGATCACCACGTCGCCGGCCCGCACGCGGTCGGCGCCGAGCAGCGCGTCCGCCTCGACCACGCCGGTGCCGGCGCCCGCGACGTCGTACTCGTCCGGGCCGAGCAGGCCCGGGTGCTCGGCGGTCTCGCCGCCGACCAGGGCGCAGCCGGCCAGCGCGCAGCCCTCGGCGATGCCCTTGACGATCGCGGCGACCCGCTCCGGCACGACCTTGCCGACGCAGATGTAGTCGGTCATGAACAGCGGCTCGGCGCCGCACACCACCAGGTCGTCGACGACCATGCCGACCAGGTCGTGGCCGATGGTGTCGTGCTTGTCCATGGCGGCCGCGATGGCCACCTTGGTCCCCACGCCGTCGGTGGCCGAAGCCAGCAGCGGCCGCTCGTAGCGCTTGAAGGCGGACGCGTCGAAGAGGCCGGCGAAGCCGCCGAGACCGCCGACCACCTCGGGGCGGTTCGCCTTCTTCACCCACTGCTTCATGAGCTCGACGGCGCGGTCGCCCGCCTCGATGTCGACGCCGGCTGCGGCGTAGGTGGCGCCGTTCTGGTTGCTGGTCACTACGGTGCGGCCCTCTCGGGTCTGGTGGGGGCTGGAACAGCGGTGGGGCCCCGTTTCGCGGGACCCCACCGTGGATTCGTTACGGGCGGCGCAGCGCGTCGGCCGCGCCCGCCCCGCCGAGCAGCGACTGGACGCCGTCCAGGTCGCTGCCGCTGGTCGGCTTGCCGCGCACGGCCGGCGGCTGCTGGCTGCCCTTGATCTCGGCCTCCAGCAGGAGCTTGCCGAGCAGTGCCGGGTCCGGCAGCTCCATCGGGTACTCGCCGTCGAAGCAGGCCCGGCAGAGCCTGTCCTTGGGCTGCTTGGTGGCCTCGATCATGCCGTCGATCGAGATGTAGGAGAGCGAGTCCGCGCCGAGGGTGCGGCCGATCTCCTCGACGGTCATCCCGTTGGCGATCAGCTCCGCGCGGGTGGCGAAGTCGATGCCGAAGAAGCACGGCCACTTCACCGGCGGCGAGGAGATCCGGATGTGCACCTCGGCGGCGCCGGCCTCGCGCAGCATCCGCACCAGCGCGCGCTGGGTGTTGCCGCGGACGATCGAGTCGTCGACGACCACCAGGCGCTTGCCCGCGATGACCTCGCGCAGCGGGTTGAGCTTGAGCCGGATGCCGAGCTGACGGATGGTCTGGCTGGGCTGGATGAAGGTGCGGCCCACGTAGGCGTTCTTCACCAGACCGGAGCCGTACGGGATGCCGCTGGCCTCGGCGTAGCCGATCGCGGCGGGGGTGCCGGACTCCGGCGTCGCTATCACCAGGTCGGCCTCGGCGGGCGCCTCCTTCGCCAGGCGGCGGCCCATCTCCACGCGGGAGAGGTGCACGTTGCGCCCGGCGATGCTGGTGTCGGGGCGGGCCAGGTAGACGTACTCGAACACGCAGCCCTTGGGCTTCGCCTCGGCGAAGCGGGAGCTGCGCATCCCGTTCTCGTCGACGGCGATCAGCTCGCCGGGCTCGACCTCGCGGATGAACGAGGCGCCGCAGATGTCCAGCGCCGCCGTCTCGGAGGCGACCACCCAGCCGCGCTCCAGCCGGCCGAGCACCAGCGGGCGGATGCCCTGCGGGTCGCGGGCGGCGTAGAGGGTGTGCTCGTCCATGAAGACGAGCGAGAACGCGCCCTTGACCTTGGGCAGCACGACCTTGGCCGTCTCCTCGATGGAGAGGTCCGGGTGGCCGGCGAGCAGCGCGGTCACCAGGTCGGTGTCGTTGGTCGCGGCGCTCCGCCCGGAGCGGGAGACGTGCTCCTCACCGGGCAGTTCGGCGACCATCTCCGCCAGTTCGGCGGTGTTCACCAGGTTTCCGTTGTGCCCGAGGGCCAGCGAACCGTGCACGGTCGCGCGGAAGGTCGGCTGGGCGTTCTCCCAGACCGAGGACCCGGTGGTCGAGTAGCGGGCGTGTCCGACGGCGATATGCCCGTGCAACGACCCCAGGGAGGCCTCGTCGAAGACCTGGGAGACAAGCCCCATGTCCTTGAAGACGAGAATCTGGGAGCCGTTGCTCACTGCGATGCCCGCGGATTCCTGACCGCGGTGCTGCAGGGCGTAAAGGCCGAAGAACGTGAGCTTGGCGACCTCCTCGCCGGGAGCCCAGACACCGAAGACGCCGCAAGCGTCCTGGGGGCCTTTCTCACCGGGAAGAAGATCGTGGTTGAGTCTTCCGTCACCACGTGGCACGTCTTCGAGTCTAGGGCAGCGGGCACCGGCTTCCGGAACCCGGGCGGCCGGGATTGTCTGGCGATCGGCCGGTAACGCGCGTAGACAAAACCCCTTACCAGGTGGGGATTTCGGGTGGGGGGAATTCCGGCCGGAGGCGGTTGGCCTTGTGGTTCGCGCCTGTTGGGGCGTTCCGTGTGCGGAGAGCCGGGAGTCGGGGCGGCCGCGAAAGTGAGCCTGCTCACCCGGGGTTCACCCCGGCGTCACGCGGCGGGCAGCAACAGGCCCCAGGCGCCCGGGTGGACCGTCCACGTGCGGGCGCGGACCGGACCGACGGGGTGGCCGTCCGCCTCGTAGCCGAAGCCGCGCCCGACCACCGAGACGCTCTCCGCCCGGGCGCGCACCAGGGCGCCGGGCGCGCGGATCACCACCTCCAGCACGCCCGCGCCGTCCGCCTCGACGCCCGGCAGGGTCAGCTGGACCAGCCGCACCGGCCGGTGCACGTCGGCGAGCAGCCGGCCGTCGGCCTCGACCCGGACCCGGGGATTGTGCTCGGCGCAGGACCGGCCGTCCGCCGTGAGTGCGTTCGCCTGCTCGGCCGCAGCCAGTTTCGCCCATAGCGAACGCCAACCACCCGTACGGCCGGCCGGTCGCCGCGTCCCGGCACCGGTGATCCGCACCCCTCCCAGCGCCACCCCGCCGCCGTCGTCCACCAGCAGGTCGAGCTTGCGCGCCGCACCCGACAGCACCGCCCGCGCGGCCCGGACCGGCTCGCCCGGCACCCCGAGCGCGCGGGCCGCGGCCAGCTCCTCCGACCGGCCGACCGGAACCATGCCCACCGGATCCGCGCCCAGCTCACGCTGGCGGTACAGGGCTTGGAGCACCCGCTGCAACGCCAGGTCGGAACCGATCACGACCGGCCGCCGCCGACCCCGGTGCGAAAGCACCCGGTCGAGTTCGGACGGGCTCTCCGGATAGACCACCTTGACGTCCGCGCCTCCGCAGAGCACGTCCTTCGCGATCCGCACCGACTCGCCGTCGGTGTGCCGGGCCGCCGGGTCGAGGAGCAGCAGGAGCGGCTCGGGGCCGCCGGTTGCGGGCGTGGACAGGGACGACACGACCGGTCCTTCCTCAGGTAATCTCTCGGTGCAAGAGCCCCTTGCGCTACTGCGCCAGGGGCTTCGTCTATCTCGGGGCAGACTGCGGCCTACGCAGGATGCCCCAACCGGAAGGGGTGTACGCCTGTGCCGGCACTCGTGCTCGTTGGCGCTCAGTGGGGGGACGAGGGCAAGGGGAAGGCCACCGACCTCCTCGGCGGCTCCGTCGACTACGTCGTCCGCTACCAGGGCGGCAACAACGCCGGTCACACGGTGGTCATCGGCGACCAGAAGTACGCCCTGCACCTGCTCCCCTCCGGCATCCTCAGCCCTAACGTGACGCCGGTCATCGGCAACGGCGTCGTCATCGACCCGGGCGTGCTGCTCTCCGAGCTGAGCGGCCTCAACGACCGTGGCATCGACACCTCGAAGCTGCTGGTCTCGGGCAACGCCCACCTGATCACGCCGTACCACCGCACCCTGGACAAGGTCACCGAGCGCTTCCTCGGCAAGCGCCGGATCGGCACCACCGGCCGCGGCATCGGCCCGACCTACGCGGACAAGATCAACCGCGTCGGCATCCGGGTCCAGGACCTGTTCGACGAGTCGATCCTGCGCCAGAAGATCGAGGCGGCGCTGCACGACAAGAACCAGATCCTGGTCAAGCTGTACAACCGCCGCGCCATCCCGGCCGAGCTGGTCGTCGAGGAGTACCTCGGCTACGCGGACAAGATCAAGCCCTTCCTCGCCGACACCACCCTCGTCCTGGACCAGGCGCTCAAGGCGAACAAGGTCGTCCTGCTGGAGGGCGGCCAGGGCACCCTGCTCGACGTCGACCACGGCACGTACCCCTTCGTGACCTCGTCGAACCCGACCTCGGGCGGCGCCTGCACCGGCGCCGGCATCGGCCCGACCAAGATCGACCGGGTCATCGGCATCCTGAAGGCGTACACCACCCGCGTCGGCTCGGGCCCGTTCCCGACCGAGCTGCTGGACGAGGACGGCGAGGCGCTGCGCCGCATCGGCGGCGAGCGCGGTGTCACCACCGGCCGTGACCGTCGCTGCGGCTGGTTCGACGCGGTCATCGCGCGCTACGCGACCCGGGTCAACGGCCTCACCGACTTCTTCCTCACCAAGCTCGACGTGCTCACCGGCTGGGAGCAGATCCCGGTCTGCGTCGCGTACGAGATCGACGGCAAGCGGGTCGAGGAACTCCCGTACAACCAGTCCGACTTCCACCACGCCAAGCCGATCTACGAGACGCTGCCGGGTTGGACCGAGGACATCAGCAAGGCCAAGACCTTCGCCGAGCTGCCGAAGAACGCGCAGGCGTACGTGAAGGCGCTGGAGGAGATGTCCGGCGCGCCGATCTCCGCCATCGGCGTCGGCCCGGGCCGCGACGAGACGATCCAGATCAACTCGTTCATCTGAGCCTGATCCGGTCGAGGGCCCTGCGGGACACGTCCCGCAGGGCCCTTCGCTTTGCCCGCTCCGCCGATTTTGCACTAGCGCAGAAGTCCATTGCATCTAGTGCAGCGTGGCGCTACCTTTCCGGCATGACCGCACAGCCGCCCACACCCGTCACCCTCACCGGCCGCCACATCCGCCTGGAGCCCCTCGGCCGCCACCACCTGCCCGACCTGTGGGCCGGCGTCGGCCCCGACCCGGAGGTCTGGCGCTGGATCCCCTCCCTCCCGCCCGCCACCGAGGAGGAACTGGGCGCGATCATCGACGCCCGGCTCGCCGAGGTGGCGGCCGGATCGGCGGTGAAGTTCGCCGTGATCGACCTCCCCAGCGGCCGGGCCGTCGGCGTCACCGGCTACTACGACTTCAGGGCCGACGACGAGGTCGTCGAGATCGGCGGCACCTGGTACGCCCGCTCGGTCTGGCGCACGCCCGTCAACACCGAGGCCAAGCTGCTGCTGCTCTCCCACGCCTTCGACGACCTGGGCATGGGCCGGGTCTACTGGAAGACGGACGCGCTCAACGAGCGCTCCCGCAACGCGATCCTGCGCCTCGGCGCCCAGTACGAGGGCGTCCACCGCCGCGAGAAGCGGCGCGACACCGGCGTGTGGCGCGACACCGCCTACTTCTCGATGCTCGCCGACGAGTGGCCCGTCGCCCGGATCCGCCTCGTCGAGCGCCTTTCGCGCGGTGCCGAACCCTCCGTGCGCCCCCGTTCCTGAACGGCCCCCCGGGAGTTGTCCAGGGTGCCAGGCAGGAACCGGAATGGGAGAAGGCAACCGATGACCCAGCAGTGGCAGAAGTCCACCAGCAGCACCCGGGACGGCAGTGACTCCGTGGAGGTGTCCGTCAACGAACGGGGGCTGATCGAGGTCCGCGAATCCGAGAGCCCCGACGCGATCATCGTCACCACCCCGCAGAAGTTCGCGCTCTGGATCGAGGGCGTGAAGCGCGGAGAATTCGACCACTTCGGCGACGGCTGACCGCACCCTCCGGTGGCCCCCCTCCCGGCGGGGGGCCACCGCTGCCGCGCGCTATTTCTTCTCGACGGCGGCGGAGGAATGGCGGACGACGAACTCGCGTTTTGCGGAACGCGGTTCGCGGGGTTGGGCGTTGACCAGCCAGACCAGCCAGCCGACGAATAGCACGGCCAGCAGGAGGGCGGACAAACCGGCGACGAGCAGGCCGTTCACCGGGTAGCGGGAATGCGGTGGGCGGGGGCGAGAAGCAGCGGAAGCGGCATGACAGTCTCCGGTCGGTGATGTCGAGCGTGCCGACCATGCATCTGGTGTGTATTTACGGCTGATTGGCGGCTGTTTAGGCCACAACAAGTCAGTGACTGACGCGGGATCGACCATAGGGTCGAGGTGCAAGACTTGCTACCGAGCGGGAGAACGTTCACTCCATCGTGGGGTATCCCCCATTTCAGTAGCTAGGGCCGGGTAAGCACGGCACACTTCACCGGAAGCATCGACCCGAGCCGCGATCCGGAGAAGAGAGTCATGCCACCCCGCTTGTCGCCGACCGTGCGTCAGCAGCGCCTTGGCATCGAGCTGCGCAAGATGCGCGAACGCGTGGGCGTGACGCCCAAGAGCCTGGCCGCCACCCTGGGCACCGACCTGCCCAAGATCTCGCAGATGGAGAACGGGAAGTCCGGCATCAGCGCCGAACGGCTCCGGCTCTGGGCCCGCACCTGCCACTGCTCCGACGGCCCCTACCTCGACGCGCTGCTCGCGATGACACAGGACCGGCGCAAGTACTGGTGGGACGGCTACCGCGGCCGGCTGCCCGGCGGGCTCATCGACATCGCGGAAATGGAACACCACGCCGAGTCGCTGGCCATCCTGCACACCACCTTCATCCCCGGACTGCTGCAGACCTCGGCGTACGCCTCCGCGGTGTTCGCCCGGGTCCGGCCACCCATGCCCCAGCCGGACGCCGACGCCCGCACGGCATTCCGGATCCAACGCCAGCGGCTGTTCACCGAACGCCCGAAGCCGTACGCCGCGTACATCCACGAATCCGCGCTGCGCATGCAGTTCGGCGGGGCGGTGGTGCTGCGCGACCAGCTGCTCGGCGTGCTGGAGGATTCCGAGCGGCCCGGGGTGGAGATCCGGACCATCCCGTTCAGCGTCGACACCTTTCCCGGGTCCGGAGAGAGCCTCTACCTCGCCCGCGGGCCCGTTCCCGAGCTCGACACCGTGCAGATCGACCTCTCGAACGGGCCGAAGTTCGTGCACCTCGACACCGAACTGCAGACCTACCGACAGATCAAGGAGGAGACCGCCGCGGTCGCCCTCGGGCCGGCCGAGTCCCGGGACTTCATCCGGGCCTTACTGAAAGACTTCTCATGACTGAGTGGCGGAAGTCCTCGTCCAGCGGCGAGAGCAACGAGTGCGTCGAGATCAGAGCCGCCGACGGTCTGGTGGAGATCCGCGAGTCGGACCGCCCCGAGATCGTCGTCCGGACCACGCCGCGCAAGTGGGCCGCGTTCGTCCGCGGGGTGAAGGCCGGGGAGTTCGACCGGTACAGCGACTCCGTCGGGCCCTGAACCGCACCCGCCCCCGAGCGGCACCGCACCCGAGCCGCACCCGAGCCGCACCCGCCCCTGAGCAGCACCGCCCTTGAACCGCACCCACCCCTGAACCGCACCGCCCTCCCGGCCCCGCGGCGGTAGGCTTGGCAGCCCACAGTGGACCCCTGCGCCTGGCACAGCACTCCGGATGGGGTGCGCGTGCGGGAGAAATCGGAGCATCCGAGGATGGCTCGGCACCTGGTCACCAGCGCCCTTCCGTACATCAACGGGATCAAGCACCTGGGCAACATGGTCGGGTCGATGCTCCCGGCGGACGTCTACTCCCGCTACCTGCGCCAGCGCGGCCACGAGGTGCTCTACATCTGCGCGACCGACGAGCACGGCACGCCCGCCGAACTGGCCGCACAGGAGGCCGGGCTGCCCGTCGCCGAGTTCTGCGCCCAGGCGCACGACGCGCAGAAGGCCGTGTACGACGGCTTCGGGCTGTCCTTCGACCACTTCGGCCGCAGCTCCTCCCCGCAGAACCGCGAGATCACCCAGGAGATCGCCCGCGAACTCCAGCGCAACGGCTTCATCGAGGAGCGCGCGATCCGGCAGGTGTACTCCAACGCCGACGGCCGCTTCCTGCCGGACCGCTACATCGTCGGCACCTGCCCGCACTGCGGCTACGACAAGGCGCGCGGCGACCAGTGCGAGAACTGCACCCGGGTGCTGGACCCGACCGACCTGCTGGAGCCGCGTTCGGCGATCAGCGGCAGCTCCGACCTGGAGGTCCGGGAGACCAGGCACCTGTTCCTGCTCCAGTCGGAGCTGACCGACGAGGTCGAGCAGTGGATCGCCGCCCACGGCGACGACTGGCCGGTGCTGGCCTCCTCGATCGCCCGCAAGTGGCTCACCGAAGGCCTCCAGGACCGCGCGATCACCCGCGACCTGGAGTGGGGCGTCCCGGTGCCGGCCGACGTCTGGCCGGAGCTGGCGGCCGAGGGCAAGGTGTTCTACGTCTGGTTCGACGCCCCGATCGAGTACATCGGCGCCACCAAGGAGTGGGCGGACGCGGCCCCGGCCGGGCAGGCCCGGGACTGGAAGTCCTGGTGGTACGAGGCCGACCACAGCGTCCGGTACACCGAGTTCATGGCCAAGGACAACGTCCCGTTCCACACCGTGATGTTCCCGGCCACGATCCTCGGCTCGCGCCGGCCGTGGAAGAAGGTCGACTACGTCAAGGCCTTCAACTGGCTGACGTACTACGGCGGGAAGTTCTCCACCAGCCAGAAGCGCGGCATCTTCACCGACGTCGCCCTGGAACTGCTGCCGGCCGACTACTGGCGCTACTTCCTGATGGCGCACGCCCCCGAGTCGGACGACTCCAGCTTCACCTGGGACCTCTTCGCCTCCGTCGTCAACAAGGACCTCGCCGACACCCTCGGCAACTTCGTCAACCGGGTGCTCACCTTCAGCCGCAAGCGCTTCGGCGACGCCGTCCCGGCCGGCCACGCGCCCGGCGAGGCCGAACAGCGCCTCGGCGAGCAGATCGCCGCCCTGCTGGCCGAGTACGAGGCCCAGTTGGACGCGCTCAACTTCCGCAAGGCCGCGCAGGGGCTGCGCGCGCTGTGGAGCGCGGGCAACGCGTACCTGGACGAGAAGGCGCCCTGGCTCCAGGTGAAGACCGACCCGGACGCGGCGGCGCTGACCCTGCGCACCGCGATGAACCTGATCCAGCTGTACGCGGTGGTCTCCGAGCCGTTCATCCCGACCGCGGCGGCGGCGATGCGCGGAGCCTTCGCCCTGCCCGGGGACGCTCCGGCGGCCGGCCTGTCCTGGGTCGGCCCGGAGCAGGCGCGGACACTGGACCTGGTACCGGCCGGGACGGCGTTCACCGTGCCGCCGGTGCTGTTCGCCAAGATCACCGACGAGGACCTGGCCGCCTGGACCACCCGCTTCGGCGGCCAGGAGGGCTGAGCCCCGGCGGACGGCCCGGGGCCCGGGCCGTCCGCCACCCTCCCGACACCGGAGGGAATCTGATGCCCCGTCACCGATGGTTCGTCCAGGTCATCGGCACCCCGCCGGGCGGCACCCCACTGCCCCACTGACCGGCGTCGGCTCGCCGAGGCCCTGCCGTAACACGCCGGTACGCTTCCAGCCATGGATGTTGACCTGGTCACCGCCCTGCGGGCGATCGCCAACCCGACGCGCCTGCAACTGCTGGCATGGTTGCGCGAACCCGAACGCCACTTCCCCCTGGAGGAAGCGGTCGCCGACCCGCGCGAGGTCGGCGTCTGCGTCAGCCACATCCAGGCCAAGGCCGGCCTCGCCCAGTCCACCGTCTCCGCCTACCTCGCCGAACTCCAGCGCGCCGGCCTCGTCCGCGCCACCCGGATCGGCAAGTGGACCCACTACCGCCGCGACGAGGCCCGCATCGCCGCCCTCATCACCGCTCTCGGTCACACCCTGTAGGCCTCTGCCGCAGCCGGGGCGGGGGAGCCCC
>NZ_JBHXML010000026.1:91587-106373 GCF_042720345.1 Kitasatospora sp. NPDC058478
ACCACCCCCCCCCGCCCCCCCCCGCGGCCCGCCCGGGCGGCGGCGGGGGGGGGGCCCCCCCCCCCGCGGCCCCCCCCGGCTCGGGCTCCGCAGTCGTCAGGCGGCCTTGCGGGCGGTGTGGACGGTCATGGCCGAGAGGAAGAAGGCGTCCGGGCGGTTCAGGATGCCGGTGGGGGTGTCCTCGGCGAGGAGGGCGTCGAGGGTGCTGCGGTCCTCGGCGGCGAGGTTGTCGGCGAGCTGGTCGCGCAGACGGGCGAGTTGGGTGTGGAGGTGCTCGCGGGCGGGGAGGGCGAGCGGGGCCGGGTGGTCGATCAGGAAGGTACGGGTGCCGCTGGCGGTCAGACCGGCGCGGGTGAGCATGGCCGGCCAGTCCTCCACCTCCTCGGTGGCGCCGGGCAGTTCGGCACGCATGGTGCTGAAGCCGTCCTCGTGCACGGCGTCGAGCCGGGCCTGGAAGCCGGCCCGGCCGAGACCGAAGTCGCGCGGCAGGTAGCGCAGCGGCAGGCCGCGTTCGGCGACGGCCAGCAGGCCGCCGGGCCGGAGCGTCGCGGCGAGGGAGGTCAGGGCGGCCTGCTGGTCGCCGAGGTGGTGGATCGCGTTGCCGGACCAGATCAGGTCGGCCTCGCCGAGCTTGCCGAACTCGGCGGGCAGGTCGGCCTGCTGGGTGCTCAGACGGCCACCGGAACGGGCCCGGGCGCGCTCCAGCAGGGCGGCCGACTGGTCGACGGCGACCGTCTCGGCCTCGGGGAAGGCCTCCGCGAGCAGTCCGGCGATCACCCCGGGCCCGCTGCCGACGTCGAGGACCCGCCGCACCCCGTCGGCCTCGCCGTGCAGGGACCGCAGCCACTGCGCGGCCCCGGTGATGGCGGGGGCGCGCAGTTCGGCCTCCCGCTCCAGGTGGGCGGCGAGGACGTCCCAGTCGAAGTCGGCGGCGGGGACGTGGCCGTGGTGGTGCCCGTGCTGGTGCCCCTGGCCGTGCTGGTGCTGGTGTTCGGACATCGTGGGTTCTCCGATCGTGGGTGACGGAAAGGTGCTGCGGTCGGAAAGGTGCTGCGGTCGGAAGGGCGCTGCGGTCGGAAGGGTGACGCCGGGCGAAGGTGCCGGGGGAGCCGCGGGGAGCTGGGGGGAGCTTCCCCCGCTCAGGCGGGAACGGCGGCGCCGGACGCGCGGTGTTCGGCGACCGCCCGTCCGATCTCCTCCGCGACGAGGTCGTGGTCGAGGTCGAACGCCGCCGCCGCGCCCATCCCGGCGGCGACGACGACCTGGGCCCGCGGGTCGGCGACGTTGCCGACCGCCCAGACGCCGGGGACGCTGGTGCGCCCGGCCCGGTCGGTGGTGACCCAGCCGTTCTCGTCCCGGGCGCATTCCAGGCCGAACAGCAGCGCGTCCCGGGGCACCGGCTGCGGGAAGACGAACACGGCCTCGCGCGGCACCACCCGGCCGTCGGCGAGTTCCACGCCGCGCAGCCGGTCGGCGTCCGTCACCAGCTGGGTGATCCGGCCTTCGACGACCCGGACGCCGCGGGCGGCGAGCCGCTCCCGCTCGGCCCCGGTCGGCGTGAGGGTGTGCGCGATCAGGACGACGTCTGCGGACCACTGCCGGAGCAGCAGCGCCTGGTTGACCGCGCCCGGGCCGGTGCCGAGCACGCCGAGCGGGCGGTCGCGGACCTCGTAGCCGTGGCAGTACGGGCAGTGCAGCACGTCGCGGCCCCAGCGTTCGAGCAGGCCCGGGAGCTCCGGGAGCCCGTCGCGCAGACCGGTGGCGACGACCACCCGGCGCGCGTGCAGCACGGGGCCGCCCGCCAGGTGGACGGCGAAGCCCGTCCCCGCGCCTTCGGCGTCCGCGACGCCCTCGACGTGGTCGACCCGGGCGTCGACCAGGTCGACCCCGTAGCCGGCGACCTCCGCCCGGCCGACCTCCAGCAGCGCCGCCGGGGGCATGCCGTCCCGGCTCAGGTAGCCGTGCATGTGGGCGGCGGGGGCGTTGCGCGGCTGGCCCGCGTCCACCACCGCCACCCGGCGCCGGGCCCGGCCCAGCACCAGCGCGGCGCTCAGCCCGGCCGCGCCCGCGCCGACCACCACCGCGTCGTACTCGTCCCGGGGGGCCGTCGGCCCCGTCGTCCTCATCGTGTCGCCCATGGCGCTCACCTCCACCGCCAGGCTGCGACCGGACCAGCCATATCGGCAAGCTTTGTTGCCATTTCCGCAAACGCCCGCGCCCACCCCGGCCACCGCCCGTCCGCTCCGCGCCACGGGCCCGGACTCCCCGAGTGGACGGGGATCCGAACCGACCCTTGCCATGGAGTGCACTCCAACTCCTAGCCTCTGACGCACCACCGACCCACCACCAGGGGGAGCAGCACCATGCGCTACCGCGTCCTCGGCGGCACCGGCATCGAAGTGAGCACCTACTGCCTCGGCACGATGATGCTCGGCTCCATCGGCAACCCCGACCACGACGACTGCGCCCGGCTCATCAACACCGCGCTCGACCACGGCATCAACTTCGTGGACACCGCCGACATGTACTCGGCCGGCGAGTCCGAGGAGATCGTCGGCAGGACGCTGGCCGCCCGCGGCGACCGCGACGAGATCGTGCTCGCCACCAAGGGGCACTTCCCGATGGGCGAGGGCCACGGCCGCGGCGGCAACTCCCGGCGCTGGATCCTCCGGGCGGTCGAGGACAGCCTGCGCCGGCTGCGCACCGACCGGATCGACCTCTACCAGATCCACCGGCCGGACCACACCACCGACGTCGAGGAGACCCTGTCCGTCCTCGGCGACCTCGTCCGGGCCGGCAAGATCCGCGCCTTCGGCTGCTCCACCTTCCCCGCCGAACAGATCGTCGACGCGCACCACGTCGCCGAGCGCCGCGCCCTGCCGCGCTTCCGCACCGAGCAGCCGCCGTACTCGCTGCTCGCCCGCGGCGTGGAGCGCGACGTGCTGCCCGTCGTCCAGCGGCTCGGCATGGGCGCACTGACCTGGAGCCCGCTCGCCTCCGGCTTCCTCACCGGCCGCTACCGCAAGGGCCGCCCGGCCGACCTGACCACCGGCCGCCCGACCATCCACCCGGGCCGCTTCGACCCGACGCTGCCCACCACCGCGGCCAAGCTGGAGGCCGTCGAGGCCTTCACCGCCCTCGCCGGGGACCTCGGCCGCACCCTGCCCGAACTGGCCGTGGCCTTCCCGCTGGCGCACCCCGCCGTCACCTCGGTGATCCTCGGCCCGCGCACCCACGACCAGCTGGAGGCTGCCCTCAAGGGCGCCGACCTGGTCCTCGACGACGCCACGCTGGACCGCATCGACGCCATCGTCCCGCCCGGCACCAACGTCTACCACCCCGACGGCGTCTGGCAGCCCCCGTCCGTCACCACCCCCGCCCTCCGCCGCCGCCCCACCACGGACCGCCCGGCGGGATAGCCGGACCGGCCGCCCATGCCAGTGCGACACGGCGCATTACGGCGCGACACACTGGCCCCATGAAGACCATCACGCAGCGCGAACTCGCAGCGCGGTCCAAGGCCGTGCTCGACGATGTCGAAGCCGGCGAGATCTACCACATCACCCGCAACGGCACCGAGATCGCCGAAGTCCGGCCGATCAGCGGTCGCCGCCGATTCGTCCCCGTCGAGGAACTCCAGCGGAAGTGGCGGAACGCGCCGACGGTCGACGCGGCGCGGATGCGCGCGGAAGCCGACGCCTTCTACGGCAACGAGGCCCGGATCGGCGGCGCCGACCCGTGGGAGCGGAGGTGACCGAGCGACACCAACGCGGACTGCTCGACACCTGCGTCGTGATCGATCTGCCGCAGATCGATCCACAGCTCCTGCCAGCCGATGCCGCACTGTCGTCCATCGTGCTGCCCGAACTCGCCCAGGGCGTCGCCATGGCCAAGGACCCGGTGCAGATGATGGCCAGGGCCCAGCGACTCGCGGACGTGGAGGCGGAGTTCGCCACTCTCCCCTTCGACCGCGAGGCGGCTCGGCGGTTCGGCGGTTCGGCCCCCTGGCCGCCCTCACGATCCAGGCCAAGCGGGACCCCCGCCCCCGCCGCATGGACCTGATGACCGCGGCGACGGCGGCCGCCCACGGCCTGCCGCTCTACACGCGGAACGCGGGCGACTTCGTCGGCCTGGAGCAGGGCGTCGACGTCATCCCCGTGTGACGAACGGCCCCGCTCCAGCGGCGCCGTCGCCACTTCCGGACGGATCGCCACCACCGGCCGCGCCGCGGGAGGCCGGCTACTCCCTCGGGGCGGCGAAGCAGTGGACCACGACCGTGCGGTCGGCGGCCCACTGCTGTTCGCCGCTGCCGAGCCAGGTCCAGCCGAGGCGGCGGTAGCAGGCGTTCGCCGGGGCCGCGGTGGCGAGGACGTCGAGGACGGGGTGGAGGCCGAGCGCCCGCGCGTGCGCCACGGCGGCCGCCGCCAGCTGCGCGCCGATCCGGTGGCCGCGCGCCGTGGGGGCGACGTAGAGCCGGCCGATCACGGCGGTGAGTTCCGGGCGGCCGCCGGTGCGGCGGCTCCACAGGCCGGGGGCGACGTCGCCGGGGGCACTGCGGGAGAGGCCCACGTGGCCGACCGGGCGGCCGTCCAGTTCGGCAACCCAGGCGGCGAGCAGGCCCCCGGGGGTGAGCCAGGCGGCGGGGCGGTCGGGCCAGTCGGCGGGGTAGCCGTCGGTGGTGTGGACGTCGCCGAGCACCCGGACGCAGTCGGCGAGGTCGGTGACGCGGCGCCGTCGGACGGACACCCCTGCCCCGGCCTGCCGCGAGCCGGACGCGACGACGTTGGCGCGTTCTTCAAGGTCAGCCATGCCGGTACGTTACCGGCCGGGCCCCACCGCCGCAGCAGGTCGGCGACCCCGGTCGGATCCTCCTCGCCACCGACGACGCCACCGACGACGCCACCGCCGCCCGTCGGCCGACGCTCCATCAGCCGAACGTGCGGCCGGGCGCTCCCGGGCGCACGGGCGGGCCGTCAGGCGATCGCGGCCGACACCACCGCCGCGACCGCGATGTTGCAGCTGGCCGAGACCCAGACCGCCGGGTGCGGCTCCGGCTCGACCAGGATCGTGCCGAGCCTGCCGGGCGTCAGCAGGTCCACCGCCCAGAAGGCGACAGCCATCAGCACCAGCCCGAGCAGGCCGTAGCAGGCGGTCGAGACCAGGCCCTTGGCGAAGTCCGCGTAGGTGTACATGATCGCGGTGAAGACGATGCCGCCGATGCCGAGCAGCGCGGAGCTGAGCAGCACGGCGGCGTTGCGGTTGCGCTCGACCCAGATCTGGTGGCCGAGCCTGCCGGGCGTCAACAGGTCCACCAGTCCGACGCCGAGGAGCAGCAGCACCACCCCGAGGGCTCCGTAGGCGGCCGCCGCGCCGAGCCCGTGCAGGATGTCGTTCATCGTGGTCCCAGCCCCCGGTCCGCTCGCCGATCCCCGACCGGCCTGGTCAAGGGTTGGCAAAAGATACCCCACCGGGGCGGGCGGCGGACCGGGGAAGCGGAGCCCCCTGGCGTCAGTCGGGTCAGTGTTCCTCGTGCACCAGGTGGTCGACGCAGGCGGCGATCGCGAGCAGCAGACCGGTGTCGGCGCCGTCGGCGATCTCCACGCCGTAGGTGTCCCGGATCCGGAACCACTTGCGGGAGATCCGGGCGAGGTCGTCGCCGTGGTGGTTCTCGATCCGGTAGTCCTTGTCGATCAGGTCGCCGTGGATCTTCAGCTCGCCGCCGGAGGCCAGCTCCACCAGGTACTTGTCACGGAACGGGGTGAACAGCTTCTCCCGGACGGTCGCGATCACCTCGCCGTCGGCGTCCTCGATCTTCATCGCGTCGCGGACGGTGAACGCCTTCTCCTTCACCACCGCGACCACCCGCCCGTGCGCGTCCTTCAGCTCGAAGGTGTGCCGCAGCCGCAGCACCTTGCCGTCCACCAGGTACGCCTTGTGGCCCCGGTCGTCCTCGATCCAGTAGTCGTCTCCGACTGCGAACAGCTTCTCCCTGACCAGGTACCGCACAGCGGCCTCCTCCGTGTCGACGTGACCCCCATTCGACCCGATCCCCCCACCCGCCGGGAAGCACCGCCACACACGGGCGTTCAATGGCGGCATGCGTCCCGACCCCGCCGCCCCGCTGCACAGCGAGCGCCTCGACCTCCTCCCGATCGGCCCCGAGCACGCCGAGGAGCTGGCCGCCGCCCTCGCCGACCCCGCCCTGCACGCCTTCACCGGCGGCTCCCCGGCCACCGCCGACGACCTGCGCGTGCGCTACGCCCGGCTCGCCGCCGGCTCCCCCGACCCCGCCGAGACCTGGGGCAACTGGGCGCTGCGGCTGCGCGCCGACGGCAGCCTCACCGGCTACGTCCAGACCACCGTCAGCCCCGGGGCCGCCGATCTCGCCTGGGTCGTCGGCACCCCCTGGCAGGGCCGCGGCCTGGCCACCGAGGCCGCCCGCGCCCTGCTCTCCCACCTCGCCGCCGCCGGCGTCAGCACCGTCACCGCCCACATCCACCCCGACCACCACGCCTCCGCCGCCGTCGCCCGGGCCCTCGGCCTCACCCCCACCGACGAGCAGCAGGACGGCGAGACCCGCTGGCAGGCGGAGCTCCCCCGACCCTGACCCGGACCTGACCCGGCCATGGCCCTGCCCTGACGCCCTCAGTCCTCCTCGCCCGGCGCCGGATGCGGGTTGACGGCCTGCCCGTCGATCGGCTGCCCCCAGTCGTCGTCGCCCTCGGCCCCCACGCAGTACCCGGACCCCTCCACCCACCCCCCGGCGTCCTGGCACTGCTCCGCGGTGACGTCACGCAGAACGGGCCGGGCGGCGGCCGCCGAGGCGGCGCCGGCACCGGTGGCGAGCAGGACAGCGGTCGCGACCGTCAGGGCCGACCGGAGCAGGGGCGAGGTGATCATGCGGACAACGACAGCACGAACCCCACCCCCCACCCCGCCGACACGCCCGCCACCCCCGACCACGACCACCGCCCCGGAATGCCGCCCGACCACGATGCGGTTGGATACAGACATGGCATCTCGTGCACGTGTACGCGCCCCCGAGCTGGTCGGGGCAGGCGGTTGGCTGAACACCGGTGGCAAGGAGCTGACGCTCGCCGACTTCCGGGGCAAGATCACCATCCTGGACTTCTGGACGTTCTGCTGTGTCAACTGTCTGCACGTCCTGGACGAGCTGCGGGAGTTGGAGGAGAAGCACCGGGACACCGTGGTGATCGTCGGGGTGCACTCGCCGAAGTTCGTGCACGAGGCGGACCACCAGGCCGTGGTGGACGCGGTCGCCCGGTACGAGGTGCACCACCCGGTGCTGGACGATCCGGCGCTGGCGACGTGGAAGCAGTACGCCGTGCGGGCCTGGCCGACGCTGGTGGTGATCGACCCGGAGGGGTACGTGGTCGCCCAGCACGCGGGTGAGGGCCACGCGCACGCGATCGCGCGGCTGGTGGAGGAGTTGGAGGCCGAGCACACGGCGAAGGGCACGCTGCGCCGGGGCGACGGCCCGTACGTGGCGCCGGAGCCGACCGCGGGGGATCTCAAGTTCCCGGGCAAGGCGGTCCGGCTGCCCGGCGGGCACTTCCTGGTCGCCGACTCCGGCCACCACTCGCTGGTGGAGCTGGCCGAGGACGGCGAGACGGTGGTCCGCCGGATCGGCGACGGGCAGCGCGGCCTGGTGGACGGCACCAGCCCCCGGTTCAGCGAGCCGCAGGGGCTGGCGCTGCTGCCGGAGGGCTCGGACTTCGACGTGATCGTGGCCGACACCGTCAACCACGCGCTGCGCGGAGTGCGGCTGGCGGACGGCTCCGTGGCCACGCTGGCGGGCACCGGCCGCCAGTGGTGGCAGGGTTCGGCGACCGAGGGCCCGGCCCGCGAGGTGGACCTCTCCTCGCCGTGGGACGTCGCCTGGTTCGACGGCCGGGTGTGGATCGCGATGGCCGGCGTGCACCAGCTGTGGGCGTACGACCCGGCCGCCGGCACGGTCGGCGTCGCGGCCGGCACCACCAACGAGGGCCTGGTGGACGGGCCCGTCGGCGAGGCCTGGTTCGCCCAGCCGTCCGGTCTGGCGGTCTCGGCGGACGGCGAGCGGCTGTGGGTGGCCGACTCGGAGACCTCGTCGATCCGGTGGATCAGTCGATCGGAGGGGGCACGTGAAACCGGGACGGTCCACACCGCCGTCGGCACCGGCCTCTTCGACTTCGGCCACCGGGACGGCGCGGCCGAGCAGGCGCTGCTCCAGCACCCGCTGGGCGTCACCGTGCTGCCGGACGGCTCGGTGGCGATCAGCGACACCTACAACCACGCGCTGCGCCGCTTCGACCCGGCGAGCGGCGAGGTCACCACGCTGGCCACCGATCTGCGCGAGCCGTCCGGCGCGGTCCTGGTGGACGGGGACATCGTGGTGGTCGAGTCGGCCCGGCACCGGCTGACCAGGCTGCGGCTGCCGGAGGAGGCGGTGCGGGTCGAGTCGGTCGCGCACCGCACCCGGCGGGCGGCCACCGAGGTCGCGCCGGGCGCGTTCCGGCTGGACGTGGTGTTCTCGGCGCCGAGCGGCCAGAAGCTGGACGAGCGGTACGGCCCGTCCACCCGGCTGCTGGTCAGCGCGACCCCGCCCGAGCTGCTGGTCTCCGGCGCGGGCGCGGACAGCGACCTGTCGCGCGAGCTGGTCCTCTCCGAGGAGGTCGCCGAGGGCGTGCTGCACGTCTCGGCGATGGCCGCGTCCTGCGACGACGATCCGGAGATCGAGTTCCCGGCCTGCCACGTGCACCAGCAGGACTGGGGCGTGCCGGTGAAGCTGGTCGCCGACGGCGCCCGCCGGCTGCCGCTGGTGCTCGCCGGCCTGGAGTAGCCCTGGAGTGGCCCGTCCAGCGCGGAAGGGGCCCGGCGGAGCGCACTCCGCCGGGCCCCTTCGCCGTTGAGGGGGGATCAGCCCGGGATCAGCCCTCCAGGAACGCCTTGATCGCGCTGGCCAGCAGGTACGGGTCCTCGGCGCCGCACAGTTCGCGCGCCGAGTGCATGGACAGCGCCGCGATGCCGCAGTCCACCGTCTTGATGCCGAGGCGCGCCGCGGTGATCGGGCCGATGGTGGTGCCGCAGGGCATCGCGTTGTTGGACACGAAGGACTGCCACGGCACGCCGGCCTTCTCGCAGGCGGCCGCGAACACCGCCCGGCCGACGCCGTCGGTCGCGTAGCGGTTGTTGACGTTGACCTTGAGGATCGGCCCGCCGTTCGGCAGCGGGTGGTGGCCCGGCTCGTGCCGCTCGGCGTAGTTCGGGTGGACGGCGTGGCCCATGTCGGAGGAGAGGCAGATCGTCCCGGCGAGCGCCCGGGCGCGGTCCTCCGGGGTGCCGCCGCGCGCGTGGACGGTGCGGTCGAGGACGTTGCCGAGCAGCGGGCTCTGCGCGCCGGTGTCCGACTCGCTGCCGGTCTCCTCGTGGTCGAAGGCGGCCAGCACCGGGATGTACGGCAGGTCGGCGGCGCCCTCGGCGGAGGCGACGGCGGCCAGCGCGGCGGTGGCGGCGTGGACGGACAGCAGGTTGTCCAGGCGCGGGCCGGCCAGCAGCTCGCGGTCGCGGCCCAGGTAGGCGGCCGGCTGGACGTCGTGCGTCATCAGGTCCCAGCCCGCCACGTCGGCGGCGTCCACGCCCGCGCGCTCGGCGACGTAGGAGATCAACGAGCCCTCGTCGACCGGGCCGAGGCCCCAGATCGGGGTGAGGTGGCGCTGCTTGTCGAGCTTCATGCCGTCGTTGACCTGGCGGTCCAGGTGGATCGCGAGCTGCGGCACCCGCAGCAGCGGCTCGTCCAGCTGGACGAGCCGCGAGCTGCCGTCCTTCAGCGCGAGGCGGCCGGAGAGCCCGAGGTCACGGTCCAGCCAGGTGTTCAGCGGGACGCCGCCGTAGATCTCCACGGCGACCTGGCGCCAGCCGGCCGAGCCGGTGTCCGGCACCGGCTTGACCCGCAGGTTCGGCGAGTCGGTGTGGGTGCCGACCACCCGGAACGGGGTCTCGGGGCGGGCGCTCTCCGGCAGGTACCAGGCGATCAGGGCGCCGCCCCGGATCAGGTAACGGCCGCCGGCGGCGCCGTCCCAGACGTCGGTCTCGGCGACCTGCCGGAAGCCTGCCTTCTCCAGCCGCTCGGCGGCGCTCGCGACCGCGTGGTACGGGGACGGCGAGGTGCCGAGGAACGCGATCAGATCGTCGCTGTGCGTCCGGTCGAAGAATGCCTGGCGGGCGGCGGCGGTCGACATACTGCTCCTGAGTCGAGGGAGGGCTGAAGCCGGATGGGGAGTCGGCTTCGCACCTTGAGCATATGCCCGTACACGGACAGGGAATTCGGAACCTCCCAACGGATGCAGAACGAGGACACAACCGTGAAGTGACGCCGTGCCGAACTCCGTACACCCAGAGATCCGCGCCGATCGCGGACGGTCATCGCCATGCCCGAGACCGTGCCGCCGGCCCCGCGCAACAGGTGCGAAACGGGCGAACTCGGCGACGGGTGCGGGGCGGCGAACGGACAGCGCGCGGGACCGCGAACGGACAGCGCGCGGGGCGGCGAACGGGCGGCGAACGGGCGGCAACGCCGAAGGGCCCGGCGGGAGCCGGGCCCTTCGGCGTGAGGGTGGTGTCAGACGGTCGGAGAGGTGTCACGCCCCTCGCGGCGCCCCTGGGGGCGCGGCGGCGGGTGACGGGTGGGGCGAGGGCCTCAGAAGGCCTCCTCCGCCAGGTCCATGATCTCGTTGTCGATGCCCTCGGCGATCAGCCGCTGCGGGGCGACGGTCGGCAGGACGTTCTTGGCGAAGAAGCGGGCCGCCGCGACCTTGCCCTGGTAGAACGGGACGTCCTTCTCCGAGGCGCCGGCCTCCAGCTTGGCCAGGGCCACCGCGGCCTGACGCAGCAGCAGCCAGCCGACGACGACGTCGCCGGAGACGAGCAGCAGGCGGGTGGTGTTGAGGCCCACCTTGTACATGTTCTTGACGTCCTGCTCGACCGAGGTGAGGTCGGCCAGCAGCTTGCCCACGATGGCGTCCAGGTCGCCGACGGCCTTGGCGAGCAGCTCGCGCTCGGCGGCCAGGGCGTCGCCGCCCTCGGCCGCGCCGAGGAACTTCTGGATCTGCTCGGACAGCGCGGTGAGCGCCTGGCCGCCGTCCTTGACGATCTTGCGGAAGAAGAAGTCCTGGCCCTGGATCGCGGTGGTGCCCTCGTAGAGGGTGTCGATCTTGGCGTCCCGGATGTACTGCTCGATCGGGTACTCCTGCAGGTAGCCGGAGCCACCGAAGGTCTGCAGGGACTGGGCGAGCTGCTCGTAGGACTTCTCGGAGCCGTAGCCCTTGACGATCGGCAGCAGCAGGTCGTTGAGGCGCTCGGCGGCCTCGTCGCGCTCGCCGCGCAGGCCGGCGGCCACCATGTCGTCCTGGACGGACGCGGTGAACAGGACCAGCGCGCGCATGCCCTCGGCGTAGGCCTTCTGGGTGAGCAGCGAGCGGCGCACGTCCGGGTGGTGGGTGATGGTGACGCGCGGGGCGGTCTTGTCCAGGAACTGCGAGATGTCGGCGCCCTGCACGCGCTCCTTGGCGTACTCCAGGGCGTTCAGGTAGCCGGTGGAGAGGGTGGCGATGGCCTTCGTGCCGACCATCATCCGGGCGAACTCGATGATCTTGAACATCTGGCGGATGCCGTCGACCTTCTCGCCGAGCAGCCAGCCCTTGGCCGGGTGCTTGGCGCCGAAGGTCATCTCGCAGGTGTTCGAGGCCTTGAGGCCCATCTTGTGCTCGACGTTGGTGGCGTAGGCGCCGTTGCGCTCGCCCAGCTCGCCGGTCTCCCAGTCGAAGTCGAACTTGGGGACGATGTACAGGCCCAGGCCCTTGGTGCCGGGCTTGCCGCCCTCGGGGCGGGCCAGCACCAGGTGGATGATGTTCTCGGACATGTCGTGCTCGCCCGAGGTGATGAAACGCTTCACACCCTCGATGTGCCAGGAGCCGTCCTCCTGCTTGATCGCCTTGGTGCGGCCTGCGCCCACGTCCGAGCCCGCGTCGGGCTCGGTGAGGACCATGGTGGCGCCCCAGAGGCGGTCGGTCATCCGCTGGGCGACCTTCTTCTGCTCCTCGGTGCCCTCGTCGTGGACGACGCCGGCGAAGGCGGGGCCGGAGGAGTACATCCAGATGGCCGGGTTGGAGCCCAGGACCTGCTCGGCGTAGGCCCAGATCAGGGAGGACGGGGTGACCTGGCCGCCGATCGCCTCCGGGATGCCCAGACGCCACCACTCGGCGTCCATGTAGGTCTGGTAGCTCTTCTTGAAGGTGGCCGGGACCGGCGCGGTGTTGGTCTCGGGGTCGAAGACCGGCGGGTTGCGGTCGCTGTCGGTGAAGGACGCGGCGAGGTCGTTCTCGGCGAGGCGCGAGATCTCGCTCAGGATGTTCTTCGCGGTCTCGACGTCCATGTCCGCGAACGGTCCGGAGCCGTAGACCTGCTCGCGACCGAACACCTCGAAGAGGTTGAACTCCACGTCCCGCAGGTTGGACTTGTAGTGACCCATGGCCGTTTTCTCCGGTTCGTCGCTTCCGGGAGACCGCCGCGTTCGGGCGCCCCGTACCCACCAGTACGCATCATGATGCTACCCAGCGGTAACTTGGGCAAGCCCCTGGCGGTGAATCCGCTATGAACGTGGTCACGTCCCACAAGGCGGGACGACCAGTCCTTGTCAGGATCGACGCCCGCACGGGCGGGTGCGCTCCCGATAGCCTGTCCGTGTGTACGGATATGACCAGAACGCATACCCGGGCGACCCCTACCAGCAGCAGGCGGGTCCGCAGCCGGGCATGAACGGCATGCCCGGCCCCGACGCCTACGGCGCGCAGTCGCAGGCGTCCCAGCAGTCCCTCTACCCCGAGCCCTCCCCGCCATCGCTGGCGGACGCCGTCCGGGCGTTCACCACGGGCTCGATGGCGGTCGAGGACTTCCAGGCCATCTTCATCACCTCGAAGGTGCACTGCCCTCGCGGCGAGCGGCCCGGCTTCCTGGCGCTGCACAACACGCCGACGCCGGTGATCCCGATGTTCAGCTCGCTGAAGGAGCTGCGCCGCTACGCCGGCAAGGACTCCAAGCACTTCACCGTCACCGGCGCCGAGGTCCTGGACCTGCTGCCGACCGGCTACGGCTTCGCGCTGGACATGGAGGGCGAGCACCGGATGGTGTTCGACGCCAAGGCGGTCGAGCAGATGGTCGACTTCACCATGCGCCGCATGTACGGCTGACCCATCCTGAAGGAGGAGCCCCGCGCTCCTTCGTCACCATATGGTTCAACTTTCAACTTGCTTGTTGTTGAGAATTGAACTAACCTCGTGGACGTAGGCCAGAGGAACCCCCCGAAGGAGGCCGACATGCCCGCCGTGACCGTCGACAACCCGCTGACCCTGCCGCGCGTCGCCACCCCCGACCCCGCCGCCACCAGCGCCCGGCCGGTCCTCACCATCGCGACCGCACCCGAGGGCTTCGAAGGCGAGGGCTTCCCCGTCCGCCGCGCCTTCGCCAAGATCAACACCAAGCACCTCGACCCGTTCATCATGATGGACCAGATGGGCGAGGTGGAGTACGCCGCCGGCGAGCCCAAAAGCTAGTCCAGTTGGGGGACTAGTCGCAACAGGGCTCTGACCTGCGGAGACGCAGGACGAACATCGCAATCCAACCCAACTGAGGAGGCCGGCATGCCTGCCGTGACCGTTGAGAACCCGCTGATCCTGCCGCGCATCGCGGCCCCCGCCGACGGCTCCGTCGCCCGCCCCGTCCTGGCCGTCTCGACCGCCCCCGAGGGGTTCGAGGGTGAAGGCTTCCCCGTCCGCCGCGCCTTCGCCAAGATCAACCAGAAGTACCTGGACCCCTTCATCATGATGGACCAGATGGGCGAGGTCGACTATGCCGCTGGGGAGCCGAAGGGGACCCCTTGGCATCCGCACCGTGGCTTCGAGACGGTCACCTACATCATCGACGGCACCTTCATCCACCGGGACTCCCACGGCGGCGGCGGCACCATCACCGACGGCGACACCCAGTGGATGACGGCCGGCTCCGGCCTCCTCCACATCGAGACCCCGCCCGAGTCGCTCGTGATGTCCGGCGGCCTCTTCCACGGCCTCCAGCTCTGGGTCAACCTGCCCGCAGCGGACAAGATGATCGCGCCGAAGTACCAGGACATCCGGGGTACGAACGTGAAACTGCTCGCCTCCTCCGACGGCGGCGCGCTGGTGCGGCTGATCGCCGGTGACATCGCGGGCCACCAGGGCCCCGGCGCCACCCACACGCCCATCACGATGACCCACGTGTCGGTGAACCCGGGCGCCCAGGTCACCCTGCCCTGGCGGTCCGACTTCAACGGCCTGGCGTACGGCCTGGCGGGCACTGGCTCGGCCGGCGAGGAACGGCGCCCGTTCCACATGGGCCAGTCCGTGGTCTTCGGCGAGGGCGACTCCCTCACCATCCGGGCGGACGACACCCAGGACTCCCGAAGCGCCAACTTCGAGGTCGTCCTCCTCGGCGGTCAGCCGATCCGGGAGCCGGTCGCCCACTACGGCCCGTTCGTGATGAACAGCCACCGCGAGCTCCAGCAGGCCATGGAGGACTTCCAGGCCGGCCGACTCGGCACCATCCCCGCCGACGCCAACTGACCCGTACCGCCACGCCGGACGAGGCCCCGACCGCACCCTTAGGTTCTAGTGGTTGTCGCAACACCCCAGTTCAGGGGATGCGATGGACTTCAAGATCCGCAAGGACCGGACGGCTCAGGGGCCGCGGAAGCT
>NZ_JBHXML010000027.1:0-49565 GCF_042720345.1 Kitasatospora sp. NPDC058478
CGCCCCGGCCGCGCCGCCGTACGCGGCCGTCCCGGCGCAGCCCGCGCCGGTGGCGCCGCCCGCCGGCCCGCGCGGCCGGACCGGTTCGCCGATCATCGATCCGGGCCTGCAGCCCGCGCTGATCACCGCCGGCGTGGCCGCGCTGCTGGCCGGCGGCGCCGCGCTCGGGCAGGTGGCGCTGGCACTGGTGGTGGCGCTGCTCCAGGTGCTGACGGCGGCCGGCTGGTTCCGGCTGAACGGGATGTGGCCGGCCCGCCAGGGCATCGCGCTCGCCGCGCTGGCTGGGCTGACCGCGGACGCGGCGGTGCTGCTGGCGGACTCCGAGGGCAGCGTGGCGGCGGTGGTCGGCACGCTGGGCGGGTTCTTCCTGTTGGTCCTGGTGCTGCAGACGTTCCGCCCCTCGGACCCGAAGGAGCGGTTCTACGCGCTGACGGTGCTCGGCTCGGCCACGGTGGTGACGGCGCTGTGCACCTCGCTGCTGGTGGCCGACTGGGTGCCGGCCGGGGTGGGCGCGGTCGCGCTGGCCACCGTGCTGGCCGCGGCGCCGCTGCCCGGTCCGAAGCTGCTGGGCCCGGTGCTGGGCCTGGCGGCGGCGGTGCTGCTGGGTCTGCTGGTGGGCGCGCCGCCGGCGCTGGGGGTGCTGGCGGGGCTGGGTGCGCTGGTCGGCCGACGCGTCGCGGCGTACGACTTCCCGTCCCGGTTCGTGCACATGACGGCGGGTGTGGCGTTGCCGCTGGCGGTGGCCTCGCCGCTGATCTGGATCGCCACGGACCTGCTGGCCGGCTGACACCCGGTCGACGACCGCGCGTCCCGCTCCGGAACCATGCTCCGGGGCGGGACGTCGTACGGTCGGGCGGGAACGGCCTCGGCCGGGGGCCGCCATGGAACACCGGGCAGGGAACGCCGGCGGGGAACGCCGGGCGAGGAACACCGAACGAGGACAGCGAACGACAAGGGCGACCGGCGACGACGGGGAGTGCGATGCGCGGATGGCTGAAGGCGACGATCGGCCTGGTGGTGCTCGCCGGCCTGCTGGTCGGCGCCGACCGGATCGCGGTCGGGGTGGCCGAGGACCAGGCCGCCGACCGGATGGTGAGCAGCGGCCGGATGAGCCAGCGGCCGGACATCTCGATCGAGGGCTTCCCGTTCCTCACCCAGGCGCTGTCGATGAAGCTGGACGACGTCCGGATCTCCTCCGACGGCCTGACCGTCGGCGACGGCGGCCGCCAGGTGGCGCTGCGCTCCTTCAAGGCCCGGCTGTCCGGCGTCACGGTGAGCGACAGCCTGAAGAGCGCCACGGTGGACAGCGGCACCGGCAGCGGCCTGATCTCGTACGCGGACCTCGCGCAGCTGCTGCCGCCGGCCTCCCAGCTGATGTCGGGGGCGGGCAAGCTGCCGGTGGGCGGCAACACCCGGCTGGCCCTGTCGTACGGCGGGCCGGGCAAGATCAAGGCCGCGCTGGGGCCGATCGCGGTCGGCGAGGGTTCGCTGCACAACAGCGGGAGCACCGTCACGGTGGACGGCTTCCAGCTCAGCGCGCTGGCCGGGATGTTCGCCGGGGTCACCGACCAGCGGCTGGCGCCGATGAGCTTCACCCTCGACTCGCTCCCGGCCGGGCTGAAGCTGGCCGACAAGGACGGGGCGACGCCGCTGCCGGAGGGCGTGCAGCTGACCTTCGAGGGCAAGGGCGTCAAGCTGCTGGGCTGACCGGCCGGTCACTTCCACTCCCGTGCCGTCCCCTCCGTCCGCCCCCTCCCTCCGTTCCTTCCGTTTCTTCCGTCTCCTGCGTTCCGCTCCGCGAGACGCGCCGTCCGGCGCGGATCGCGGAGCGGTGTCGTTTCCGCCCGTTGTGGGCCGCCCGGGGCCGCCGGTCCGGGGCGGGACGGCCGCCCCGCAGGCCATGAAAGAGTCAAATCTCGGCATTCGGGCTATTCAGTCTCGACATTCGGTACGCTGATGACAGCGGGCCTTCGGTGTCCCTAGCATCGTCGACATGAAGCGACAGACGGATCTCACGAAGCGGCGGGCGGTCGACCTGTGCCGCGTGGCCGCCTGTCTGTGTCGAATGCGCTAACTCGGCGTTTTGGCTGGGCAGTTGAAGCCCGCCGCCGATTTTCCCGGTGACCTTGCCCGGCCACCCCGGCCGGCCGTCGCCGCCGCACCCCGCAGCTCCCCGCCCGGTCGGCCCGGACCACCACCCTCGTCCCAGTATTCGGACAGGAATTCGGACCGCAGTCGCCCGGGTACCCAGCAGCACCTCCCGAGCAGAACCTTCCGCACACCGCCCTCGGATGGAGAACACCACCATGAGCCGCAGCGACGTCCTGGTCGACGCCGACTGGGTCCAGGCCCACCTGGACGACCCGAAGGTCGTCATCGTCGAGGTCGACGAGGACACCTCCGCGTACGACAAGAACCACATCCGCAACGCCGTCCGGATCGACTGGAAGCAGGACCTCCAGGACCCGGTCCGCCGCGACTTCATCGACCAGGCCGGCTTCGACGCGCTGCTCAGCGCCAAGGGCATCGCCAACGACGACACCGTCGTGCTCTACGGCGGCAACAACAACTGGTTCGCCTCGTACGCCTACTGGTACTTCAAGCTGTACGGCCACGGTGACGTCCGCCTGCTGGACGGCGGCCGCAAGAAGTGGGAGCTGGACTCCCGCGACCTGGTCGCCGAGGTGCCGGCCCGCGAGGCCACCGAGTACCGGGCGCAGGCCGTCGACTCCTCGATCCGCGCCTTCCGCGACGACGTGCTCGCGGCCATCGGCCAGCTCAACCTGGTCGACGTCCGTTCGCCCGACGAGTTCTCCGGCAAGCTGCTCGCCCCGGCGCACCTCCCGCAGGAGCAGTCGCAGCGCCCCGGCCACGTGCCGAGCGCCCGCAACATCCCGTGGGCCAAGAACGCCAACGACGACGGCACCTTCAAGAGCGACGACGAGCTCAAGGCGCTGTACGAGGCCGAGGGCATCGACCTGGCGAAGGACACCATCGCCTACTGCCGCATCGGCGAGCGCTCCGCGCTCACCTGGTTCGTCCTGCACGAGCTGCTCGGCCAGGAGAACGTCAAGAACTACGACGGTTCGTGGACCGAGTACGGCAGCCTCGTCGGCGTGCCGATCGAGCTCGGCAGCAACTGAGCCCGCGGCTCGACCGTCGTCAGAAGGGAAGACAAGACATGTGCGGTGCGAAGGCCGGCGGCCCGGACCTGGCAGGAGTTGACGTGGCGAACGAAACGATCATCCAGGGTTCGGTGACCCGCGACGGTGAGCCGGTCAACGGCTACGTCCGGCTGCTCGACGAGGGGGGCGAGTTCACGGCCGAGGTGCCCACCTCGGCGACCGGCCAGTTCCGGTTCTTCGCCCGCCCGGGCAAGTGGACCCTGCGCGCGCTGGTGCCGGGCCAGACCGTGGACCGTCAGGTGGTGGCCTCCCAGGGCACCGCCGTCGAGGTCGCGATCGCGGTCTGATCGGCGCCCGATCGACCCGATCCACCTGATCCGCCCGATCCACCAGATCCGCGGACGAAGTACACCGAGGGCCCTGCCGCGGCAGGGCCCTCGGTCGTACCGTGGAGGCGTGCAGACAAGGCGGCGGCGGCACTACTACTTCGCCCTGATGGGCGTCTGCCTGGGCCTGTTCGTGCTGGCCTGGGGCGTGGTGAGGTTCTTCTCCGTGCCCGCCGCGATCGGCATGTGCGTGGTCGCGATGGTGATCCCGCCGGCCGCCGCGGTGTTCGCCAACAAGCGGGACCCGGACGACGACTGGTGGAACGACCCGCGCTGGGACGACCCGAAGTGGGACGATCCCGGACACGACCGGGACCGCCCCGACCACGAGGAGCACCCGTAGGCGTCAGTAGACGAGTGCCTGGACGTTGTCCGCCATGATCTCGCTGACGAAGACCTGCGCGCCCGCGATCCGGACGCCCTCGACGGTGTCCTGCTGCACGATCCCCCGGCGGGCCGCACACTGGGTGCACAGCGTCACCGAGCCGCTCGCGAGGATCGCCTCCAGCAGGTCCGGAAGCGGTGCCGCGTGCGGCAGTTCGAACTCCGCCGCCCGCCCCGGCAGGGCGAACCAGGAGGACTCCCCGGTCAGCCAGAGCGAGACCTCGATCCCGCTGGCGACGGCCACCGCCGCGACGGTGAACGCCTGCGAACACCGCTCCGGCGCATCGGCCCCGGCGGTGACCTTGATGACGAGTTTCTTCGACATGGCGCCACCTTAGAGGGCTCGCGGCCCCCGCTCGCCGTCATCCCAGGATCCCTTGGGGAAACCTTGGACGGCGGGGGAGAGTCGGCGCGAACGATGACGTGGTGGGGCTCACCGCGACCGGCCGATGACCGGCGGATAGAGTGAGCGGCAGCAAAATCCACCACACTGTCGCCGCCTGGGAGCCACCCGTGTCCGGTCTGGAAATCTTCTTCGACGGTCTGCTGGCCCTCATGGCCGTGCTGATCACCTGGTTCGCCATCTTCTCGGTGATGAAGCTCTACCAGGGCCAGCGCTGATCCTGCCGTACGGTTGAGGCAGCCCACACCGACGACGACAGCGACCAGGAACATGATCGAGATCCCCTCTGACCTCCACAAGGACGTCGTCCCGCTCGCCTTCCTCCTCGGCACCTGGGAGGGCGCGGGCGTTTACGCCCCGTTGCCAGATGAAGAGGGCCCTGGCGCCGAGAAGTGCAACTTCGGCCAGGAGATCGTGATCCGGCACGACGGCCGGCCCTTCCTGGAGTTCCGCTCCCGCACCTGGGTGCTGGACAACGAGGGCGAGAAGGTCCGTCCGCTGGAGAACGAGCACGCGTTCTGGCGCATCACCAGCAACCACGACGGCACCAGCGGCGTCCGCGGGATCGAGATCTCCTCCGTCCGCGACGACGGCACCGTGGAGATCTGGTACGGCGAGCTGGCCGACGGCAAGCCGCAGATCGACGTCTCCACGGACGCGGTCGCCCGGATCGAGGGCTCGCCGGAGTACTCGGGCGGCAAGCGGCTGTACGGCTTCGTCAACGAGGAGCTGCTCTGGGTCGGCGAGAAGGCCGCCCCGAACGTGCCGCTGCGCCCGTACATGTCGGCCCAGCTGAAGAAGGTGCTCAGCCCGGCCCAGCTGATCAAGGACATCAACGACCTGCCGGACGACGGCATCGCGTTCTTCAAGTGAGCCCGGCGCTCCGCTGAGCGGTACGGCTTTCGCGTGAGGTAGGGACCGGCCGCCGGCCGGTCCCTACACTTGCCTCAGGACCCCCGACCTTGGCAGGGACAGCACCGTGGCGGACACCGGCACCACCGACTGGCAGCTCTCCGGCGACTGGAAGGCCGACCTGCGCGAACGCGGCTACCGGCTGACCCCGCAGCGGCAGCTCGTACTCGAAGCCGTCGACCGCCTCGACCACGCCACCCCCGACGAGATCCTCTGCCACGTCCGGCAGACCGCGAGCGGCGTCAACATCTCCACCGTCTACCGGACCCTGGAGCTGCTGGAGGAACTCGGCCTGGTCTCGCACGCCCACCTCGGCCACGGCGCCCCGACCTACCACCTGGCCGGCCGCCACCACCACCTGCACCTGGTCTGCCGGGACTGCGACAAGGTCTCCGAGACCGGCACCGAGATCGCCGAGCCGCTGATCAGCAGCCTGCGCGAACAGCACGGATTCGACACCGACCTCAAGCACTTCGCCATCTTCGGCCGCTGCGCCGACTGCACCGCCAAGCTCGCGGACGGCCGGTCGTAAGCTGGCCGGTATGAAGAGCCCGCTGCTGAGCCTGCCCGGAGCCGTCCCCGCCGAAGGCGCCGACGAGGGCGTCGCCGCCCACTACGGCGACATCTTCCGCGAGCAACGCAACCTCGCGCAGGGCACCGGCTTCGTCGACCTCTCGCACCGCGGCGTGCTCACCGTCACCGGCCAGGACCGCCTGGCCTGGCTGCACCTGCTGCTCACCCAGCACGTCAGCGCGCTGGCGCCGCAGGAGGCCACCGAGGCGCTGGTGCTCTCCCCGAACGGGCACGTCGAGCACGCGCTCTACCTGGTCGACGACGGCACCACCACCTGGGCGCACGTCGAGCCGGGCACCCAGGAGGCGCTGCTGGGCTACCTGGAGAGCATGAAGTTCTTCTACCGGGTGGAGGTCGCCGACGCGACCGCCGAGTACGCCGTGGTGTACCTGCCGGCGGGCTCCACCGCCTCCGTCGAGGGCGTCGCGGCGGTGCGTGAACTCCCGTACGGGCGCGACCTGTTCGTGCCGCGCGCCGAGTTGGCGAAGCTGACCGCCGGGTACGGCCCGGCGGCGGGGGTCTGGGCGTACGAGGCGCTGCGGATCGAGGGCCACCGGCCGCGGCTGGGCTTCGAGACCGACCACCGGACCATCCCGCACGAGGTGGACTGGCTGCGCACCGCCGTCCACCTGCAGAAGGGCTGCTACCGCGGACAGGAGACCGTCGCCCGGGTGCACAACCTGGGCCGGCCGCCGCGCCGCCTGGTCTTCCTGCACCTGGACGGCACCGAGGAGACGCTGCCCCCGCACGGGACGCAGGTGCGGCTGGCCGCGGAGCCGGACGGGCGCCCGCTCGGCTTCGTCACCTCCTCGGCCCGCCACCACGAGCTGGGGCCGATCGCGCTGGCGATCGTCAAGCGGAACGTCCCGGTGGACGCGGTGCTGCTGGCCGGGACGGTGCCGGGCACCCAGGACGTGATCGTCCCGCAGTAGCCCGTGCGCCCGGCTGCGGTCAGACCTCCACGAGGACGGTGAACGGGCCGTCGTTCACCAGCGCCACCTGCATGTCGGCGCCGAACCGGCCCGTCTCCACCTTGGCGCCGAGCGCGCGCAGTTGGGCGACCACCTCGTCCACCAGGGGCTCGGCGACCGGGCCGGGGGCGGCGGCGTTCCAGGTCGGGCGGCGGCCCTTGCGGGCGTCGCCGTAGAGGGTGAACTGGCTGATCACCAGCAGCGGGGCCCCGAGGTCGGAGCAGGACTGCTCGACGCCCTCGTCGTCGGCGGGCAGCAGCCGCAGCGTCCACAGCTTGCGGGCCAGTTGGGCCGCCTTGGCCGGGGTGTCCTCGTGGGTGACGCCGACCAGGACGCAGAGCCCGGGCCCCTCGATCGCGCCGACGGTCTCTCCGGCCACGGTCACCCTGGCCTCGGTCACTCGCTGCACCACTGCTCGCGTGCCGCCATTGTGCCGGAGGCCCGGGGCGTGCCCGCCGGGCACCCGGTGCCGTGCCCGGCGGCACCCCGGGGCGTGCGGGAGGGGCGCGTGTGCAGGTGGTGCACGCTGGGTGGTGCACGCCTGCGCGGGGTCGGGCGCCGCTCTTCCTGCGGAAAGGTCCGGTCATATCAGCCACCCCCGTTCGCCAGGGGGCCGTTCGGGTGCACGGGCGGTGCGCCCGCGCCGGGCGGGGTGGCACGCTGGTGGACCGTACGGAGGGCCCGGCGCGCCATATGGTCCGCCGCACCGGGCCGGGCTCGGCCGGGAGGTCGAGCCGGTAGGTCAGGCGTTCTGGCGGCATCGCCCCGGTGGGTGGTTGCGGCCGGGAACCGGAACCTTCGGGGGTGGCCGGGCGTGCCAACGGACGGGACGCGTGAGCCCGTCGGGGGACGGGCCGGACCGGCGGCAGGGACGCAGTGCCGCGAGCGGGCGGGATCGGACGACGGCAGGTGGGTTGGTTGATGGACGCGAGCAGCGCGGCGTGGGACCGGTCCGGGCACGTGGCGGAGGTCGCCGGGGGCGCCGGGGCCCTGGGCACGGCGATAGAGCCCGACCTGGAGCGGCTGGGCCTGGACCAGCTGCGGATCCTGCGCCGGGAGACCCTGGAGCAGGAGGCCGACCTCTCCTACCTGCGGCGGCTGCTGCACGGGCGGATGGACATCCTGCGCGCCGAACTCGACCGCCGGCCCGGCGGCCCGCCCCGGCCGGCCGGACCGCCCGGGGCAGGCGGCGCCGACGGGCCCCCCGGCGACCTGCTGGACCGCCTCCCGGCCATCCTGACCGACGCGCCCTCCACCGTGCGGCGCTCGGCCCGGCACGTCACGCTCGGGCCGCCGCGCGGCCACGAGTCCCAGCTGGAGGCGGCCGAGCTGATGGGGGACGTCCAGCTCGCCGACCTGGCCGCGCACCCGGCGGAGGAGCTGCTGGCCGCGCTGGAGCGGCTGCGCGCGCACGAGCGCGAGGTGTCCGGGCGGCGGCAGCGGCTGCTGCGGACGGCCGACGGTTGCAGCGCGGAGATCACCCGCAGGTACCGTGATGGGGAAGCACGGGTCGAGGACCTGCTCGCAGGGGGGCCGCTCTGACCGGGTGAGGTACCACGGGCGGGCGGGGCCCGGTCCACCCTCACCCCCGGAAGGCTCCCGCCATGTCCCAGTCCGCCACCCCGCCCGTCGTCCTCGCCGAGGTCATACGCTCGGGCTTCACCGAGGGCCGCCACCACGGCTCCCTGGTGCTGCTCGCCGCCGACGGCTCGGTGGAGTTCGCGCTCGGCGACCCCGACGCTCCGGTCTTCCCCCGGTCGACCGCCAAGCCGTTCCAGGCGGTGGCCACGCTGCGGGCCGGGCTGGCGATCGAGGGCGAGCTGCTGGCGCTGGCCGCCTCCAGCCACTCCGCAGAATCGTTTCATCTCGATGCTGTCCGGGCCATCCTGAGCTCCGCCGGGCTCGACGAGTCCGCCCTGCGCACCCCGGCCGACCTCCCGCTGGACGAGACCGAGGCGGAATTGCTGCTCGGCTCCGGCGGCCGCCGCGCCCCCGTCCTGATGGACTGCTCCGGCAAGCACGCCGGCTGGCTCGCCGCCTGCGTCGCCAACGGCTGGGACACCGCGAGCTACCTCGACCCCGGGCACCCGATCCAGCTGCTGGCCCGCGAGGCCTTGGAGGAGGGCACCGGCGAGACCGCCACGCACGCCGGGGTGGACGGCTGCGGCGCGCCGCTGCTGGCCGTCACGCTGACCGGCCTGGCACGCGGCTACCGCGGCCTGGTGCTGGCCGCCGAGGGCACGGCGCCCCGCCGGGTGGCCGACGCGATGCGCGCCCACCCCGAGTACGTGGCCGGCACCCGCCGGGCCGACACCTGGCTGATGCGGGCCGTCCCCGGCGCGCTGTCCAAGATGGGCGCCGAGGCCGTCCAGGTGGTGGCGCTGCCGGACGGGCGGGCGCTCGCCTTCAAGATCGACGACGGCGGCGAGCGGGCCCGCGGCCCGGTGCTGGCGGCCGCACTGCGCCGGCTCGGGGTGACCGGCGCGGACGAGACCGTCGAGCGGATCGGGGCGGCCCCGCTGCTGGGCGGCGGCGTCCCGGTCGGGCAGGTGCGGGCGGCCTTCTAGCGGCCTCCCACGGCCTCCCGGGGGCCTGCAAGGGGCCTCCCCGGGGCCTGTCGCGGCCTGCAAGGGGCCTGGCAGCGGCCTTCCAGGGGATGCGGGGCGGCCGGAGGCGGCCGTCGGCGTGCGGGCGGAGCGGCGGCGGTGCACGGTGGACCGGGGGCCGTCGCACAGCTGAGGGAGTCCGCCATGACTGACCACGTGTACCGGGTGACCGAGATCGTCGGATCCTCGACCGAGAGCGTCGACGCCGCGATCCGCAACGGGGTGGAGCGGGCCTCCCGGACGCTGCGCAACCTCGACTGGTTCGAGGTGACGCAGGTCCGGGGCCACCTGGAGGACGGCGGGGTGAAGCACTACCAGGTCGGACTGAAGCTCGGCTTCCGGCTGGAGGACTGAGCCCGCTTCCGCGGCCCGGCCCAGGCCCGCTCGCAGCCCGTCCCGCAGCCCCGCTCCACAGCCCCGCCGTCGGCCCCGGCCGCCCGGTCAGCGTTCGGGCAGCACCAGCGGCACCCCGGTGCGCGGGTGCGCCAGCACCTCGACCGGGTGGCCGTACACCTCGCTGAGCAGCGGGGCGCGCAGCACCTCGGCGACCGGCCCGTCGGCGACCGTCGACCCGGCGTTCAGCAGCACCACCCGGTCCGCGTAGGCCGCCGCCAGGGACAGGTCGTGCAGCACCACGACCACGCCGTCCCCGGCGGCGGCTCGCTCCCGGGCGACCCGCAGCACCAGCTCCTGGTGGCGCAGGTCGAGGGCGGCGGTCGGCTCGTCCAGCAGCAGCAGCGGGGCGCGCTGGGCCAGCACCCGGGCCAGCGCCACCCGGGCCCGCTCGCCGCCGGACAGGGCGGTGAACGGGCGCCCGGCGAAGGCGGCGGACTCGGTGGCGGCCATCGCCTCGGCGACCACGGCCTCGTCCTCGGCGGCGGCGGCCGTGCCGGTCCAGGGGGCGCGGCCCATCCGGACCACCTCGTCGGCGGGGAACGGGAAGGACAGCGCGGCGGACTGCGGCAGCAGCGCGCGGTGCAGGGCGAGCTCGGCGGCGCCGTAGCCGGCCAGCGGGCGGCCGCGCAGCCGGACCTCGCCGCCGTCCGGCCGGACGTCGCCGGCCAGGACGGACAGCAGGGTGGACTTGCCGGCGCCGTTCGGTCCGAGCAGCGCGACCACCTCTCCGGCGGCGACCCGCACCGACGCGCCGTCCAGCAGGGCGCGCCCGCCGATGGTCAGCCGGACGGTCTCGGCGGTCAGCAACTCGCTTCCGGGCAGGGGCCGTTCGGGCACCTCCCGGGGGGTTCGCAATCTCATGCCCAGCCTCCCTGCCTGGTCCTGGTGCGGCGCAGCAGCCAGAAGAAGAACGGACTGCCGATCAGTGCGGTGAGCACCCCGAGCGGCAGCTCGGCCGGCTCGGCGACGGTGCGGGCGGCGAGGTCGGCGGCCACCAGGACCAGCGCGCCGCCGAGCGCCGAGGCGGGCAGCAGGAAGCGGTGGCCGGGCCCGGCCAGCATCCGCAGCAGGTGCGGGACGACCAGCCCGACGAAGCCGATGATGCCGCTGACCGCGACGGCCGCGGCGGTGAGCAGCGCGACGACGGTGATCAGCACCAGCCGCATCCGTTCGACGTCCACCCCGAGGTGGCGGGCCGGGCGTTCGCCGAGGGCCAGCAGGTCCAGCTTGCGGGCGTACAGCGGGGCGACGGCCAGGCCGACGGCGGCGAACGGCAGGACGGCGAGCACCTTGCCCCAGGTGGCCTGGGAGAGCGAGCCGAGCTGCCAGAAGGTGACCTGGCTGATCGCGGCGGAGTCGGCGGTGAACAGGAAGATCCCGATCAGCGCGCCGCAGAAGGCGTTCACGGCGACCCCGGTGAGGATCAGCGTGACCACCTCGGTGCGTCCGCCGGAGCGGGCCATCAGGTACACGGCGAAGACGGTCAGCAGGCCGCTGGCGAAGGCGAAGGCGGTGATCGTCCAGCTGCCGAGGGCGTCCAGGCCGAGCACGATGCAGGCCACCGCGCCGACCGCGCCGCCCGAGGAGACGCCGATCACGGCGGGCTCGGCCAGCGGGTTGCCGAACACGCCCTGCATCAGCGCCCCGGCGCAGCCGAGCGAGCCGCCGACCAGCAGGGCGAGCACCACCCGGGGGAGCCGGACGTTCCACAGCACCGACTCGGGCACCCGGTCCAGGGCGTGCCCGCCGAGGCCGAGCCGGTGGGCGGCGGAGGCCAGGATGTCGCCGAGCGGGATGCGGTAGGCGCCGATGCCGGCGGCGAGCAGGGCGCAGAGCACCAGGGCGGCGGCGAGCCCGGCGGTGATCAGGGTGGTCCTGCTGACGGCGGGCGCGGTCTTCGCCCGTACGGCGGTGGTCACTTGGCGTCCGCCGGGTAGAGCTGGGCGGCGATCTCGCGGAGCACCTGGGGGGTGCGCGGGCCGTAGCTGAGCAGTTGGCCGTCCTCGATCGAGACGATCCGGCGGTCGAGGCCGGCCGGGGTCTGGGCGACGCCGGGCAGCTTGAGCAGGCCGTCGACGCCGCCGACCGAGTCCAGGCCCTTGCTCATCACCAGGATGGCGTCGGGCGCGGCCTTGACCAGGGCCTCGCTGGTGAGCGGGGTGAAGTCGCCGGTGAGGCCGGCGGCGGTGCCGGCGTCCTGGCCGCCGACCGCCTCGATCAGCGAGCCGGCGCCGGAGGCGGGCCCGCCGAGCAGGTAGACGGAGGCGCTGCCGCGCAGGTAGAGGAAGGCGACCTTGGGGTGGCGGGCGGCGGCCGGGGCGGCGGCCCTGGCCTCGTCGATCCGCTGTTCGGTGCGCTCCTTCAACTGCCGTCCGGCGTCCGGGACTCCGAGGGCGGCGGCGACGGTGTCGATGCGCGGGCCGACGTCGGCGAGCCGCTTGGCGTCGTCCAGGACGAGCAGCGGGACGCCGGCCGCGCGGATCTGCGCGATGGCCTCGGCCGGGCCGGTGGAGCGGTCGGCGAGGACGACGGTGGGGTGCAGCGACAGCACGCCCTCGGCGGACACGTCGTGGGCCTGGGTGATCACCGGCAGGGCGGTGGCCTGCTGGAAGGTGGTGGAGACGTCCCGGGCGACCACCTTGGGGCCGAGGCCGAGGCTGAACACCAGCTCGGAGAGGCTGCCGTTGAGCGGGATGATCCGCTCGGCGCTGGTGACGGTGACCTGGCGGCCGTCGACGGAGGCGGTGGTGGCCGGGAGCTGCGGGACGGGTTCGACGGGCAGCGGCTCGACCGCGTCGGGGGCCCGGGAGGAGCTCGCCGCGGCCGCTCCGGTGGTGGTGCCGGACGGGCCGCAGGCGGTGAGGGCGAGCAGCAGGCCGAGGGCGAGCAGCAGGAGGGCGGGCCCGCGGGCCGCCCCGGTTCGGATCGTACTGCTGCTCAACGCGCTTCCCTTCGATGGGAGTTGTCGCCGCTCCGGTCCTGGTGGAGGGGTTGCGGCGGGACTCTTGACTCATATATTAGGTTAGCCTTACCTGAGTTCCGCAAGGGGGTCGGCGCCACGCCCGACCCCTTCCTTGCCGCGTCCTTCACCGCCACTGACCGCACCCCGCCGAGGAGTGATCCGCCGTGCCCCTGTCCAGCCGGCTCCGCCGTCTGGCCGCCACCCTGGTGGCCGCCCTCGCCGCCCTGCTGGCGGTGGGCCTCTCACCCGGCCCGGCGCACGCGGCGGAGGGCAAGGTCGCCGGCGGGCGGCTGGACTGGGGCATCAAGCAGTCCTTCCTGACGTACATCACCGGTCCCATCGCCAAGGGGAGTTGGACGCTCAACGGCGGCGCGGCCACGGTCGGCGGCAGCACCTTCCGGTTCCACTCCGCGACCGGCGGCTACGACCCGGCGACCGGTGCGCTGACCGCCGCCTTCTCCGGCGGGGTCCGGTTCACCGGGCACCAGGAGAACGGCGCCAACGCGCTCGACCTGAGCCTCGCCCGGCTCACCGTCCGGGCCGTCCAGGGCGGCGCGGCCGGGCTGTACGCCGACGTCAGCAGCAAGTCCAAGGACACCGGGCAGGTCAGCAGCGCGAGCCAGGCCAAACTGGCCGAGCTCTCACTGGCCGGCGTCGACCTGCGCGGCGCGGCCGGCACCCTGACGCTCAGCAACGTGCCGGGCACCCTCACCGACGCCGGGGCCAAGGCCTTCGGCAACTTCTACCCCGCCGGGACGGCCCTGGACCCGCTCACCCTCTCGGTCAACCTGCCCGCCGCGCAGCCGACTTCGCCGGCCCCGTCGCCGACCGCCGCGGCCACCCCCTCGGCGGCCGCCGTGCCGACGCCGTCGGCGACCGCCGAGACCCCGTCCGCCGAGACCCCGACCACCCCGCCCGGCGCCCAGGCCCCCGCCAGGACCGAGTTCGCCAACGGCGCCCTCGACTGGGGCGTGCGCCGCACCTTCCGCGACTACGTCACCGGCGCGATCGCCCAGGGCCGCTGGGAACTCGGCGCCGGCGCGGCGGACGGCGGCGCCTACTTCCGCTGGACCCCGGCCAAGGGCGGCTACGACCCCGCCAACGGCGACCTCACCGCCGCCTTCACCGGCACCGTGCGCTTCACCGGGCTGCGCAGCGGCGACACCTACGGCCTGGACCTCACCCTCGCCAACCCGGGCGTCACCGTGGCCGGCGGCCAGGGCCGACTGGTCGCGGACGTCTCCGGCCGGACCCCGGACGGCGCCACCCAGCAGCTCACCGGCGTCGAGCTGGCCGCCTTCGACCCGGCCGGCCTCAAGCCCGAGGGCGGCCTGCTGAAGGCCGTCGAGGTGCCGCTGAAGCTCACCGAGGGCGGCGCCAAGGCCTTCGGCGGCCTCTACCCGGCCGGCACCGAAATGGACCCGCTGAGCTTCGCCGTCGCGCTCGACCCGGCCGCGGCGCTGCCCCCGCTGCCCGACCTCGGCAGCGCCCCGGCCACCGCGCCGAGCGCCACCGCGACCCCCGCCACCAGCCCCTCCGCCGCGCCCGTCGCCTCCTCCTCCCCGGGCGGCTTCCCGGTGGCGGCCGTGGCCGGCGGCGCCGTGCTGGTGGCCGCGCTCGCCGTGACCGGCGGCCTGCTCGTCCGGCGCCGCCGCGCGGCCGCCGCGTCGGGCGCGGGCGCCGACGGCGGCCCCGGCGATGCGCCGGGCCCCGGCGACGCGGCCTGACACCCCGGAGCGTCCCCCCGCTCCCTCCCCCCGCCCCATCCGAACGGAGTACCCACCATGTCCCGCAACCGCACCCGGCTGGCCGCCCTCGCGGCCGCCACCGCCGGCCTCGGCCTGACCGCCCTCGGCGCCCCCGCACTGGCCTTCGGCGCGGGCGGCCCCGGCAGCGTCACGTACGACACCGGCGCGCTGGACTGGGGCGTGAAGGCCAGCTTCCGCAGCTACGTCAGCGGCCCGGCCTCCCAGGGCGGCGCCATCGAACTGACCGGCGGCGCCACCACCAACGCCGACGGCACCTTCCACTTCGGCCTGGCGAACGCCACGTACGACCTCGCCACCCACGCGCTGAGCTCCTCCTTCACCGGCGGGGTCCGCTTCACCGCCCACCACGGCGCGCTGGACGTCGCCCTCAGCGACCTCAAGGTCACCACCGCCGGGACGACCGGCACGCTCACCGCCGACACCGCGTCCAAGGAGTCGATGGGCGCCACCGAGGTCACCCGACGGGACGACGTGCCGCTGGTGACGTTCACCGTCGGGCGGGACACCACCACCGGGGTGCCGACGGCGGCGAAGCTGACCGAGCAGGGCGCCAAGGCCTTCGCGGGCTTCTACGCGGCCGGGACGGACATGGACCCGCTGTCGCTGCTGCTGAAGCAGAGCCCGGCGACGCCGTCGCCGACGGCCACGGCGACCGTCACCGCTTCGCCGACGGCCCCGACCCCGACCCCGACATCGACCCCGACCGCCACGGGCACGCCGACCGCCTCGCCGTCCGCCACCGGCACGCCGTCGGCCACGCCCTCCGCCACGCCGTCGGCCACCGCGACGCCGTCCGCGACGCAGTCGCCGAGCGCCACCGCCTCGCCGTCCACGAGCGCCACCCCGTCCGCGACCGGGACCCCGGCGCCCACCGGTGCCCCCGGCCGGCTGCCGGTGCTGAACGGCACCCTCGACTGGACGGTCAAGGAGAGCTTCCGCGCGTACCTGGCCACCCCGATGGCGAGCGGCAAGGTCGAGTTCGGCGGCGGCGCGGCCGACTACCGCTTCGGCGGCGCCACCGGCGGCTACAACACCGCCGACCACTCGCTGACCGCCGCGTTCGACGGCTCGGTCCGCTTCCTCGGCCACCCCGGCAAGGACGGCTGGGCGCTCGACACCACGCTCTCCAAGCTGGGCCTGACGATCGACCAGGGCGGCGCCTTCCTGACCGCCGACGTGAACGGCAAGTCCCCCGACGGCAAGGCGACGTCGCTGAGCGGCGCGCGGATCGCCAAGCTGGACGTGCCCGCCTCCGCCCTGAAGCCGGTCAACGGCGTGGTGACGCTCTCCGGCGTCCCGGCCACGCTCACCGCCGAGGGCGTCCCGGTGTTCTCCAACTACCCGGCGGGCACGGCCCTGGACCCGGTCAGCGCCACCCTGGCGTTCGACAAGGACGCCAAGCTGCCGGCCACCCCGCCGACCGCCGGGTCCGGTGCCGGCGCCGGTGCTGGTGGCGCCGACCAGCCTGCCGGAGGCCAGGGTTCGGGCACCGGCGCGGTCGGCGGCGCCTCGCTGACCACCGGCGGCGGCTTGACCGGTGCGGGCGGTGCGGGCGGCGTGCTGGCCGCCACCGGTTCGCAGACCCCGGTGGTCCCGCTGCTGGCCACCGCGGCCGGTCTGCTGCTGGTCGGCGGCAGCGCCACCGTGCTGGTGCGCACCCGGCGCGGCGCGCGCTCCTGACGCACCCCCGGGACGCGCGACGGCCCCGGCGAGCAACCGCTCGCCGGGGCCGGCCCGTTGGCGCACCCGGGCGGGTGCGTCTTACGGGAAACGTTCAGGCGCTCAGCGGGTAGCGCGCGTCCAGGTCCCGGAAGACCGCGCCGTTGAGCACGAAGGCCCGCTTGCACTCCTCGACCACCCGGCGCCGCTCCACCTCGTCCATCGCCAGCCCGGCCGCGTCCAGCCGGGCCCGGTAGTCGCGCTTGAAGGCGGCCGGGTTGTCGACCTCCTCGAAGACGTAGAACCGCACGCCGTCGCCCTTGCGCTCGAAGCCCCAGGTCTTCTCGGCGATGCCGCGGATGATCTGACCGCCGGACAGGTCGCCCAGGTAGCGGGTGTAGTGGTGCGCGATGTACCCGGCCGGCCACGTCTCGGCCAGTTCCTCCACCCGCGCGACGTACGCGGCGGTGGCGGGCAGCGGCGCCAGGCCGTCCTGCCAGTCCGGCCCGCGCAGGTGCGCCAGGTCGCGCTCGATGGCGGCGGTGCGCAGCAGCGCCCGGTCGATGAAGGGCCCGGCGAGCGGGTGCTCCGCCAGGTGTCCGGCGCGGCTCTCCAGGGCCCGGTAGACGTACCAGAGCTGGCCGGTGAGGTCGGCGTAGGCCTCGATGCCGAGCCGTCCGCCCAGCAGGTGGCTCATGAACGAGGACTGTTCCGCGGCCTCGTGCTCCTCGCTGCTGGCGGTGCGGAGCGCGGTGGAGAACGGGACGGGCTCGGGCGTGGGCATGCGGCCTCCAGGATCGGATTCGGCCCCGACTGTTTTGGTTAGCCTAACCTAACAAGCCGTCTTGCCGACAGGCTGTCGGCAAGACGGCCGCTCCCGGCCCCGGACACGGCGAAGGCCGGGGCCCGCGGACGAATCCGCGAACCCCGGCCTCCGGCTGCCCCGACCTACCTCGAACTGCTCAGAACGATCTGATCGAACGAGATCGGAACGACGGCTCAGTGACCGCCCTGCTCCGCCAGACGCTTGATCGAAGCGGTGACCTCGGCCTCGGCCTCGGCGCGGCCGACCCAGTTGGCGCCCTCGACGGACTTGCCGGGCTCCAGGTCCTTGTAGACCTCGAAGAAGTGCTGGATCTCCAGGCGGTCGAACTCCGACACGTGGTGGATGTCCCGCAGGTGCTCCCAGCGCGGGTCGGTGGCCGGAACGCACAGCAGCTTGTCGTCGCCGCCGGCCTCGTCGGTCATCTGGAACATGCCGATGGCGCGGCACTTGATGAGGCAACCCGGGAAGGTCGGCTCGTCCAGGATCACCAGCGCGTCCAGCGGGTCGCCGTCCTCGCCGAGCGTGCCCTCCACGTAGCCGTAGTCGGCCGGGTAGCGGGTCGAGGTGAAGAGCATCCGGTCGAGCCGCAGCCGGCCGCTCTCGTGGTCGACCTCGTACTTGTTACGAGAGCCCTTCGGGATTTCGATAAGGACGTCGAATTCCAACGGTTCCTCCAAGGTAGGGACTGACAGAATCCAAGTGTCTCCTACGGGAGTGAGTGCTCGGGAAAGGGGCCGGTCGGTGGGAACAGGGGTCGGGGCGGCGCGCCGCCGCAGGGGGACGGCCGCCGGACTGTTCGGAGCGGCCCTGCTGGTCGCCGGAACGGTCCTGACCTCGGGCGGAGCGTACGCGCAGCCCTCCCCGGGCCCCGGCGGCCACAGCACCGAGCACGGCGAGGGCGACGGCCGGGGCGACGGCCGGGACGGCCGCGACGGCCGCGACGGTGGGAAGGGCGGTCGGGGGAGGGGCGACGGCAAGCCCGGACCGGGCGACACCCCGGCCACCCGCCCGGCCGAACAGCCCACCGCCCCCGGCACCGCCGCCGGCTTCACGCCCAGCGGCACCGGCTCCGTGGGCCCCACCGGCTCCGCCGCCGCCCCGGGTGGCGGCGCCCGCCCGGCCCCCGCCCCCGGCGCCGTCCTGGCCACCGTCGAGGCAGGCGGCTCCGCCGCCGCACCCACCGCCCAGGGCCTCCAGCAGGCGCTCGCCGCCGCCGTCGCCGACAAGAGCCTCGGCACCGTCACCTTCGCCGTCGCGGACGCCGCCGGCGGTCAACTCCTGTACGGCTCCGGCGAGAACACCCCGGGCACCCCCGCCTCCACCACCAAGCTGGCCACCGCGATCGCGGCCCTGTCGCTGATCCCCGGCGACACCCGGCTGACCACCCGGGTGGTCCGGGGCGCGGACCCCGGCACGATCACCCTGGTCGGCGGCGGCGACCCGACGCTCACCGCGCTGCCCGCCGACCAGGTCCAGATCGGTGGTCAGGCGGCCGATGCCGACACCGCCCCCGCCTCGCTCGACGCCCTGGCCCGGCAGACCGCCGCCGCCCTCAAGGCCGCCGGCACCACCACCGTCAAGCTCGACTACGACCTGTCGATGTACGCGGGCAACCCGCAGCACAAGAACCACGACGCGCAGAACATCGCCCTGGTCGTCCCGCTGATGGCCGACGAGGGCAGGGTGGACCCCAAGAGCCGTGACGAGGCGCCGGCCCGGGTCGCCGACCCGGCCGGGAAGGCCGCCGAGAGCTTCGCCGCCCTGCTCAAGGCCCAGGGCGTCACCGTCGAGGGCACGGCCAAGCCCGCCGCCGCCCCGGCCGCCCCCGCCGCCACCGTCCTCGGCCGGGTGGACTCGCCGACCGTCGCCCGGCTGGTCGAGCGCATGCTCACCACCTCCGACAACCAGCTCGCCGAGGCGATGGCCCGTCAGGCGGCCCTCGCCGCAGGCCAGCCGGCCGGCTTCGAGGGCGCCGCCACCGCCGTCACCCGGGAACTCGCCAAGCTCGGCGTGCCGATGACGGGCGTGTCCCTGAACGACGGCAGCGGACTGCACCCGGGCAACGCCGTCCCGCCGGCCGTCCTCGTCCAACTCCTCGCCCTGGCCGCCTCCGACCAGCACCCGGCCCTGCGCCCGGTCCTCACCGGCCTGCCCATCGCCGGCTTCACCGGCACCCTCGGCAAGCGCTACGGGAGCGGTTCGGGGGCCGCCGCCGCGGCCGGCCTGATCCGCGCCAAGACCGGCACCCTCAGCGGCGTCAACACCCTCGCCGGCACCGTCGTCGACGCCGACGGCCGCCTTCTCGCCTTCGCCGTCATGACCCGCACCACGGCCCCCGCCGACACCGCCCGCGCCGCCATGGACCGCATCGCCGCCCGCCTCGCCACCTGCGGCTGCCGCTGACCCGCCCGCGCCCCCGCCCCGGGCCCCGCCGGGGGCGGGGTGAGGGTGTTCGTCGCGGGTGGCTGCCGCTGGTGGGTGGGAGCACGTACGGTGAGGGCATGACGAGCGCGAGTGGCGGTGCTGGCATGGTCGACTGGAATCTCGCGGTCGCAACCGCGACCAGGTTGGTGCGGCCGGGGCCGGAGGTGAGTCGGGCGGAGGCGGCGGCCGTGGTCGCCGAACTGCGCCGGCACGCGCTGGAGGCCGAGGAGCACGTCCGGGCGTTCACGGGGATGCGGTCGAGCAGTCTGACGGCGGCCACCGCGACGCCGGTCCTGGTGGTGGACCGCCCGGGCTGGGTGCGGGCGAACGTGGCCGGCTTCCGCACGGTGGTCCAGCCGCTGGTGGAGAAGCTCCAGGCGCGCCGGGCGAGCAGCCCGACGGCGGGGGTGTTCGGCGCGGTGGGGGAGAAGGCCACCGGCATCGAGGTGGGCGCGCTGCTGGCGTTCCTGGCCGGGAAGGTGCTCGGCCAGTACGAGACCTTCGCCCCGGCGGAGCCTTCGCTGGAGGCCCCGGACAGCCCGGCGGCGCTGTTCGACAAGCCGCGGCTGGGGCCGGAGGGCCCGGGGCCGGGCCGGCTGCTGCTGGTGGCGCCGAACATCGTGCACGTCGAGCGGGAGCTGGACGTCGACCCGTCCGACTTCCGGCTCTGGGTCTGCCTGCACGAGGAGACGCACCGGACGCAGTTCACCGCGGTGCCGTGGCTGCGCGACCACATCCAGTCCGAGGTGCAGTCCTTCCTGGCGGAGACGGACGTGGATCCGGGCGCCCTGCTGGACCGGCTGCGGGACGCGGCGGGTTCGCTCGGCGGCGGGCTGCCGGGTGTCGGGGGCCGGGAGGGCGTGCCGTCGGCGGGGCTGATGGAGGTCGTCCAGTCGCCGGCGCAGCGCGAGATCCTGGGCCGGCTGACGGCGGTGATGTCGCTGCTGGAGGGCCACGCGGACGTGGTGATGGACGGGGTCGGCCCGGCGGTGGTGCCGACGGTGGCGGAGATCCGGGAGAAGTTCCAGCAGCGCCGGGACCGCGGGGCGAACCGGCTCGACCTGCTGTTGCGCCGGCTGCTCGGCATGGACGCCAAGCTGCGCCAGTACCAGGACGGCGCGGTGTTCGTGCGCGGGGTGGTGGAGCGGGTCGGCATGGAGGGCTTCAACCGGGTCTGGACCTCCCCGAACACGCTGCCGACCAAGGAGGAGATCCACGATCCGGCCGCCTGGGTCGCCCGCGTCGCCCGCTGAGGCGGGCGCGGACGGGGCTCGGACCCCAAGCGCCGCGCGGTGGTCGGTGGTGGTCAAACCCGCTCGTACGAGTGGTCCAATCGGGCAGCCGGAGGGTGAAGATACGTTTCTCCATTCACCCGAACGTGGGACGGTGGTCGTACCGGTGGCGCGGGTGGCGTAGCGGGGTGCTCCTTTCTGCCACCATCTGTGAGCGCCCGGTAACAGGGCGCTCATGAAGCTGCGCGGCCCAGCCGCGCGAGCCGCCGTCCTGTCCCCTCCGTCGAGGAGTCGTCCGCCGTGGGTCCACACCCCGCAGTCGCAGCGATACGCCTGGCCGTCCGCCGCACGCTCACCGACCTCGCCGCCGAGGCCGGTACCACCTTCACCGCGCCCGTGCGCGAGCCCCGCGAGCGCCCGGCCGGGGCGCCCCTGGTGGGCGCCGCCGTCGGCACCACCCTGATCGGCAACGCCGCCCGGCACCCGTCCGGACTGCCCCGGACCCCGGCCGCCCCCGGCTCCCCGCTGGTGCTGGTCGCCGTCAGCGGCGGCGCCGACTCGATGGCGCTGGCCATCGCCGCCGCCTTCGAAGCCCCCAAGATCGGCCTGCGGGTCGGCGCCGTCACCGTGGACCACGGCCTGCAGCCCGGCTCCGCCGACCGGGCCGCCCAGGTGGCCGAACGGCTGCGCTCGCTCGGCCTGGACCCGGTCGAGGCGATCCCGGTGCGCGTCGGCCGGTCCGGCGGCCCGGAGGCCGCCGCCCGGGACGCCCGCTACGCGGCCCTGGACGCGGCCGCCGAACGGCTCGGCGCGGTCGCGGTGCTGCTCGGCCACACCCGGGACGACCAGGCCGAGACGGTGCTGCTGGGCCTGGCGCGCGGTTCGGGCTCCCGCTCGCTGGCCGGGATGCCGGCGCAGAAGGGCCGCTACCGCCGCCCGCTGCTGGAGCTGGACCGGGCGGCCACCCGGCAGGCCTGCTCCGCCCAGGCGATCCCGGTCTGGGACGACCCGCACAACTGTGATCCCGCCTACACCCGCTCCCGGGTCCGGCACGAGGTGCTGCCGGTGCTGGAGAAGCACCTGGGCGGCGGGGTGGTCGAGGCGCTGGCCCGCACCGCCCGGCTGTTCCGCGACGACGCGGACGCCCTCGACCAGTGGGCCTCCCTGGCCGAACGCGACCTCCGGACGGGTGAGGGCGCCCTGGACGCCGTGAAACTCGCCGAACTCCCGCCCGCGGTCCGCCGCCGGGTGCTGCGCCGGGCCGCGCTGCGGGCGGGCTGCCCGGCCGGGGACCTGTTCGCGCGGCACCTGGAGACGATCGACCTGCTGGTCACCGGATGGCGCGGCCAGGGGCCGCTGCACCTACCCGGGGGCGTCGAGGCCACCCGCAGGTGTGGCACGCTGGTCTTTCGGCGGCAGGGCGACTGACGGGCGGGCATGTCCCGGGGTAGTCGGCCGCCGGCCACACAGACCCCGAACGTTTGAGGACGTATCCCCGGTGGACCAGAACGACATGGGCGCTGACCTCGCGAAGGTGCTCATCAGCAAGGACGAGATCGACGCCAAGCTCCTGGAGCTGGCCGAGCGCATCGACCGGGACTACGCAGGCAAGGACCTGCTGATCGTCGGCGTCCTCAAGGGGGCTGTGATGGTCATGGCCGACCTCGCCCGGGCCCTGCACTCGCAGGTCACCATGGACTGGATGGCGGTGTCCTCCTACGGCATGGGCACCAAGTCCTCCGGCGTGGTCCGCATCCTGAAGGACCTGGACACCGACATCGCCGGCCGGGACGTCCTGATCGTCGAGGACATCATCGACTCCGGTCTGACCCTGTCCTGGCTGCTGGGCAACCTGAGCTCGCGCGGCCCGGCCTCGCTGGAGGTCTGCGCCCTGCTGCGCAAGCCGGACGCGGCCAAGGTCGAGATCGACGTGAAGTACGTCGGTTTCGACATTCCGAACGAGTTCGTGGTCGGCTACGGCCTGGACTACGCGGAGAAGCTGCGTAACCTGCCCTTCATCGGGACGCTCGCTCCGCACGTCTACGGGGGCTGAGGACTCCGTTCGGGCTACGGATGGGAACAGGAGCCGGTTCCCGCCCGTTGGACCGGGGGGACCAAGAACGACGGCCGTGTCGCTGCGCTCCCGCCATGCGCGGGTGTGACTGCGGTACGGTCCATTAAAACCGCTCTTCACATGAGCACCGACCAGGATGCGCCGGCGGCACCCAGCCCGCGGCGCCGTTGAGTGGCAGGAGGGACGGGGCGGCAACGCCCCGCATGGATGGACGTCAAGCGATACTTCCGTGCGCCGATCATGTGGATCGTGCTGGCCGTCCTCGCCGTCATCGTCTTGATGCAGGTCGTTTCGGATTCGAACGGCTACAAGACGGTGGACACCGGGCAGGTCGTCGCGGCGATCGACGCCAAGCAGGTCAAGTCGGCGCAGATCACCACTGGTGACTCGAACACCATCAAGATCCAGCTGAAGGACGGCGCCACGCTGTCCAACGCCGGTACCGGCAAGACGCCGTCCGGCAGCAAGTTCCAGGCCTCGTACATCGGCGACCAGGGTGTTGCGATCGCCGACAAGCTCCAGGCCCAGATCAACGACAACGACCAGAGCACGCTCGCCGAGGGCTACACCATCAGCCCCGAGAAGCAGAGCACCTTCGTCAGCCTGCTGCTGTCGATGCTCCCGATCGTCATCATCGTCCTGGTCTTCCTGTTCCTGATGAATCAGATGCAGGGCGGCGGCTCCCGGGTCATGCAGTTCGGCAAGTCCAAGGCCAAGCTGCTCACCAAGGACACCCCGAAGACGACCTTCGCGGACGTCGCGGGCGCCGACGAGGCGGTCGAGGAGCTCCACGAGATCAAGGAGTTCCTCCAGGAGCCAGCCAAGTTCCAGGCCGTCGGCGCCAAGATCCCCAAGGGTGTGCTGCTCTACGGCCCGCCCGGTACCGGCAAGACCCTGCTGGCGCGTGCCGTCGCGGGCGAGGCCGGGGTGCCGTTCTACTCGATCTCCGGCTCGGACTTCGTCGAGATGTTCGTGGGTGTCGGCGCCAGCCGCGTCCGCGACCTCTTCGAGCAGGCCAAGGCGAACGCCCCGGCGATCGTCTTCGTCGACGAGATCGACGCCGTCGGCCGGCACCGCGGTGCGGGTCTGGGCGGCGGTCACGACGAGCGCGAGCAGACCCTCAACCAGCTGCTGGTCGAGATGGACGGCTTCGACGTCAAGGGTGGCGTGATCCTGATCGCGGCCACCAACCGCCCCGACATCCTGGACCCGGCGCTGCTGCGCCCGGGCCGCTTCGACCGTCAGATCTCGGTCGAGCGCCCCGACCTCCAGGGCCGGCTGGACATCCTCAAGGTGCACCAGAAGGGCAAGCCGATCGCGCCCGACGTCGACCTCTCGGCCGTCGCCAAGCGCACCCCCGGCTTCACCGGCGCGGACCTGTCGAACGTCCTCAACGAGGCCGCTCTGCTGACGGCCCGTTCGGACAAGAAGCTGATCGACAACGGCATCCTGGACGAGGCGATCGACCGCGTCGTGGCCGGTCCGCAGAAGCGCACTCGGATCATGTCCGAGCGGGAGAAGAAGATCACCGCGTACCACGAGGGCGGCCACGCCCTGGTGGCGGCGGCGTGCCCCAACAGCGACCCGGTGCACAAGATCACGATCCTCTCGCGCGGCCGGGCCCTCGGCTACACCATGGTGCTGCCGGACGAGGACAAGTACTCCACCACCCGCAACGAGATGCTCGACCAGCTGGCCTACATGCTGGGCGGGCGCGCGGCGGAGGAGCTGGTCTTCCACGACCCGACCACCGGTGCGTCGAACGACATCGAGAAGGCCACCGCCACCGCCCGGGCCATGGTGACCCAGTACGGCATGACCGAGCGGCTCGGCGCCATCAAGTTCGGCTCGGACAACGCGGAGCCGTTCCTGGGCCGTGAGATGGGCCACCAGCGCGACTACTCGGAAGAGGTCGCCGGGCTGGTGGACGAAGAGGTCAAGAAGCTCATCGAGAACGCGCACAACGAGGCCTGGGAGATCCTGGTCGAGAACCGCGACGTGCTCGACAACCTGGTTCTGGAGCTCCTGGAGAAGGAGACCCTGAACAAGGAGCAGATCGCGGAGATCTTCGCCACGATCGTCCGGCGCCCGGCCCGGCCGGCCTGGACGGGCTCGTCCCGTCGCACGCCGTCCACCCGGCCTCCGGTGCAGTCCCCGAAGGAGCTGGCGCTCACCAACGGCGCCGCCGCGATCGACACCGCCCCGGTGGACATCGTGAAGCTCCCGCCGCTGCCGAGCGCGGAGCCGCCCGCCGAGGGCTGATCCCGCGCACCGTACGGAATGGATGCCGCGTCACCGGGGTTTGTACCCTGGAGACGCGGCATCCGTGCTGTTCAGCAAAGTCGTCCCAAGTAAGCGAGGCCCGCATGATCGACCCGGTGACGCTCGACGGTCCACCCACCGTCGGGACCTTCGACCAGAAGCGGGCCGAGAACGCCATCCGCGAGCTGTTGCTCGCCGTGGGTGAGGACCCGGACCGCGAGGGGCTGCTGGAGACCCCGGCCCGGGTCGCGCGCGCCTACAAGGAGATATTCGCGGGCCTCTGGCAGGAGCCCGAGGACGTCCTCACCACCACCTTCGACCTCGGGCACGACGAGATGGTGCTCGTGAAGGACATCGAGCTGACGTCCGTCTGCGAGCACCACCTGGTGCCGTTCCGCGGCGTGGCGCACGTCGGGTACATCCCGTCCGCCAGCGGCAAGATCACCGGCCTGTCCAAGCTGGCCCGGCTGGTGGACGTCTACGCCCGCCGCCCCCAGGTGCAGGAGCGGCTGACCAGCCAGGTGGCCGACGCGCTGATGCGGATCCTGGAGCCGCGCGGGGCGATCGTCGTGGTCGAGTGCGAGCACATGTGCATGTCGATGCGCGGCATCCGCAAGCCCGGCGCCAAGACCATCACCTCGTGCGTCCGCGGCCAGCTGCGCGACCCGGCGACCCGGGCCGAGGCGATGAGCCTCATCATCGGCCGATAGCGCAACGGCCGGCCGGTCCCTCGGACCGGCCGGCCGTCGCCTGCCCGCGCCACCCGCCCGCGTCAGCCGAGCCGCTCGCCGATCCACTCCAGCGAGGACGGCAGCTCACGGGTCCAGCTGTCGAAGTTGTGGCCGCCGTCGTCCAGGTAGAGCGAGTCGACCTTGAACTGCGGGTTGGCCGCGGCGACCTGCTGGGCGTGGCCGACGAACTGGAGGGTCTGCGCGAAGTCGCCCTCCTTGCGGGAGGAGACCACCAGCAGCGAGAGGGCGGGGGCCGGGAGGTTCGTCAGCCGCCAGTCGAGGTCGCTCTGCTGCGCCAGGACGGCGTCGCCGGCGAACAGGTCGCCGCCGGTGAACTGGTCCTCCTTGACCTTGTACTCGCTGTGCAGGCCCACCCCGCTGCCGTAGACGTTCGGGAAGCGCATCGCCAGCCGCAGCGCGCAGCTGCCCCCGGTCGAGTAGCCGAAGACGGACCAGGAGGCGGCCGAGCGGCCGGTCCGGTAGGCGGTGCGGAGCGCCTCCGGCAGGTCCTTGGTGAACCAGGTCTCGGCGCGCGGGCCGCCGGGGACGTCCACGCACTCGGTGTCGCGCGGTGGGGCGACCGTCGGGCGGGCCATGACCACGATGGTCGGCGGCATCTTGCCGGACTTCTGCAGCTCGCCCGCGGTGCGCAGGACGGGCAGCTCCTTGATCAGGTTGAGCGTGGTGCCGGGGAAGCCGGAGATGGCGACCAGGACGGGGAAGCGGACCAGGGCGAACTTCGGGTCGAAGTACTCGGGCGGCAGATAGACGAACAGCTGGTCGGACAGCCCGGTCTCCTTGCCGGTGACCCGGACCGATTCGACCTTGCCGGTCTCCTCGGGCGGGCCCTTGGGCAGGTCGGTGACGGTCTCCAGACCGCCCTCGGTGGTCGGCTGGACCGGCGTGTCCGAGGCCGAGGTGCCGCCCTTGTGGTTCTCGTTGCTGGTCAGCGCGAGCTTGGTGCTGCCGGGGCTGAGCAGGTCATCCCACGAGGTGTAGAACCCGAAGGAGTTGTTCACCGCCAGCGCCAGCACGGCCACGACCGCGACTTGAGTGACGGTCAGCAGGCCGATCCGGCCGAGGACGGGCAGCGGGCGCTGGCGCGCCAGCCGCGGCCAGAGCCACAGGGTGGTGACGAGAGCCGCGGCGCCGAGTGCGAGCAGCGAGTTCACCAGTGCGTCGCTGGTCAGTTCCATGCAGTCGGCCTTCCGATGGGACACTGTCGGTGCACGCCTCATCGTCTGGCGGCCCGTCAGCTCCGGCCACCGCGACTAGGCTGTCCGGATGCCCGGGCGAGCTGGGAGGGCGGGGGGAGCTGCAGGCAACCGGCGCCCTAGAATGCGGCGTCCACCGTACGTACGGCGTACCGGAGGACCCTGCCGCGCCACGCGGCGGCAGGCCTTCGGCTCCGTCCCCGGCTCCACCGCAGCGCGCCCACGGCACCGGTTTACCGACCGTTTCCGGATCCTTGGTATGCGCATTGCCTGATGAAGGAAAAGGCATTGAAGGTCCATCACACGTGCTCCCCCGGAGTGACCGGACGGCGTCCCGCAGCCTCTACGCTGAGCTTCCATGAGCGTTCCCGTGTCCGTTGAGCCGAGCCCCGAGCAGCCGCGTCGTCGACGCGGCCTGCAGACGCTTCGCACCCAGGCGGCGGCCGTTCCGAGGGCCTGGCTGCCCCGCGCGGTCGGGTACGCCTGTCTGCTGATCGGCCTGGTCGACATCGCCAGCGCGGTGTTCCCCAAGCTCCGGCACTCCAAGATGCACACCTTCACCGGGCAGCTGCCCGGCGGCACCACCTCGCTGGCCGCGGTCGGGACGATGATGGTCGGCCTGCTGCTGGTGCTGCTCGCGCACGCGCTGCGCCGGCGCAAGCGGCGGGCCTGGCGGGCGGTGTGCGTGCTGCTGCCGGTCGGCGCCGCGCTGCACATCGTGCGCTGGCACCAGGTCGGCCCGGCCGTGGTCTCGCTGGCGGTCTTCGTGGTGATGCTGGTGCACCAGCGCGAGTTCTACGCCAAGGCCGACCCGCGCACCCGCTGGCGGGCGCTGGTCAACCTGATCGTGATGGGCGCCGTCAGCGTGCTGCTCGGCCTGCTGATCGTGAGCACCCGGACCAAGTACGAGATCGGCTACCCGGCCCTGCCCGAGCGCCTCCAGCACGTCGTGTACGGGCTGTTCGGCTTCGAGGGGCCGATCCGGTACAACAACGTCCGGATGTCCGACCTGGTCGCCTACCTGCTCGGCGGGCTGGGCCTGCTGACCGCCTTCACCACCGCCTACCTGGCGCTGCGCCCGGGCAAGCCCAAGCCGGAGCTGACCCCGGAGGACGAGGAGAAGGTCCGCGAGCTGCTCACCCGGCACGGCGAGCGCGACTCGCTCGGCTACTTCGCGCTGCGCCGCGACAAGAGCGTGCTGTTCTCGCCCACCGGCAAGGCCGCGATCTCCTACCGGGTGGTCTCCGGCGTGATGCTCGCCTCCGGCGACCCGGTCGGCGACGTCGAGGCCTGGCCGGGCGCGATCAAGGTGTTCATGGCCGAGGCCCGCGAGCACGCCTGGGTGCCGGCCGTGATGGGCTGCAGCGAGGTCGGCGGCGAGGTCTGGACCCGCGAGGCGGACCTGGACGCGCTGGAGCTGGGCGACGAGGCGATCGTCGACACCGCCACCTTCTCGCTCGCCGGCCGGGCCATGCGCAACGTCCGCCAGATGGTCAAGCGGATCGAGCGCAACGGCTACTCCTGCCAGGTGCGCCGGGTCCGCGACCTCAGCGTGGAGGAGAAGCACCGGATCGCCGACGCCGCCGCCCGCTGGCGCGGCACCGACACCGAGCGCGGCTTCTCGATGGCCCTCGGGCGCTTCGGCGACCCGCTGGACGACGACTGCGTGGTGGTCACCGCCCACAAGGCCCCGGAGGAGGGCGAGAGCGGCGACGACCTGAAGGCCGTGCTGCACTTCGTGCCCTGGGGGCCGGACGGCATCTCGCTGGAGCTGATGCGCCGCGACCGCGCGGCCGACCCGGGCCTGAACGAGCTGCTGATCGTCGCCGCCCTCCAGGCCGTGCCCGCGATGGGCGTGCGCCGGGTGTCGCTCAACTTCGCGATGTTCCGCTCGGCGCTGGCCCGCGGCGAGCGGATCGGCGCCGGCCCGGTGCTGCGGGCCTGGCGCGGACTGCTGGTGTTCCTCTCGCGCTGGTTCCAGATCGAATCGCTGTACAAGTTCAACGCCAAGTTCCAGCCCGAGTGGGAACCGCGCTTCCTGGTCTTCCCGAACACCCGGGACCTGCCGCGGATCGGCTTCGCCGCGATGCAGGCCGAGGCCTTCATCACCCTCGGCATGCCGCGCTTCGGCCGGCGGCGCCAGCGGGAGGGCCTGATGCCCACCCCGGGCGCCCGCGACGTCACCGAGGCCGCCTGAGGCACCGCCGCGACCAACGGGGCCCCCGCCGAGAATCCTCGGCGGGGGCCCCGTTCGATAATGGGCACATGAGCAACTCGCCGTCCTTCTCGCTGCCGGCCGGACTGCCGCGGCTCGACCGCTGCGCCGTGATGGGTGTGGTCAACGTCACGCCCGACTCCTTCTCGGACGGCGGCCTCTGGCACGACCCCGCCAAGGCGATCGCGCACGGGCTCGCCCTGCGCGCCCGCGGTGCGGACCTGGTGGACGTCGGGGGCGAGTCCACCCGGCCCGGCTCGCAGCGGGTGCCCGAGGAGGAGGAGCTGCGCCGGGTGCTGCCGGTGGTGCGCGAGCTCGTCGCGGCCGGGGTCGTGGTGTCGGTCGACACCATGCGGGCCTCCGTCGCCGAGCAGGCCGTGGCGGCCGGTGCCGCGCTCGTCAACGACGTCTCCGGCGGGCTCGCCGACCCGGCGATGGCACAGGTGGTCGCCGACACCGGCGCGCCCTTCGTGGTGATGCACTGGCGCGGCCAGTCCGCGGACATGGAGCGGCTGGCGGTCTACCGGGACGTGGTGGCGGACGTCGTCGCCGAGCTGGCCGTCCGGGTGGACGCGCTGCTGGCGGCCGGGGTCAAGGAGGACCAGCTGATCCTCGACCCGGGGCTCGGCTTCGCCAAGACCCCCGAGCACAACTGGGCGCTGCTCGGCCGGCTGGACGCGCTCACCGCGCTCGGCCGTCCCGTCCTCGTCGCCGCATCGCGCAAGCGGTTCCTGGGTACGCTGCTGGCCGACCCGCAATCCGGGGCGCTGCGCCCGGCCCGGGAGCGCGACGACGCGACCGCCGCGGTGTCGGTGCTGTCGGCCCAGGCCGGCGCCTGGGCGGTGCGGGTGCACGACGTGTCCGGCACGGCGGACGCCGTCCGGGTGGTCGCGGCCTGGCAGCACGCGGCCCGGCAAGGGGTGAGGGAGGGTCTGTGACAGGTGACGGCAGGCTGAGCGGCGGAACGGCCGGCCAGGCCCGCGAGGCGGACCTGGAGGCGGTGCTCGCGGCGAACCAGGCGCTCTACCAGGCACTGGAGGAGGGGGACCTGGAGGCGGTCGAGGACGCCTGGCTGGGCGCCGCGGACGCGGACGACAAGGGCGGCGTGGTGTGCGTGCACCCCGGCTGGCCGGTGCTGCGCGGGCGGGCGCAGGTGACCCGCTCGTACATGCTGATCATGATGAACACGGAGTACATCCAGTTCTTCCTGACCGATGTCGAGGCCGAGGTCCACGGAGATGTGGCCCTTGTCACGTGCACCGAGAACATCCTCTCCGGCGGCGAGGCGGAGGAGGAGGGGGAACTCGGTCCGCTGGTCGGCGGAAAGGTCGTATCCACGAATCTGTTCCGCCGTACCCCGGGCGGGTGGAAGCTCTGGTCGCACCACGGTTCACCCGTTCTGACCAGCGGCGACGACGAGGACGAGGACTGATTCGGGCGGCCTTCGGAAAACGCCGCCGGGAGGTCGCCCGGGAATTCCCGAGTGGTCACCGAACGTTCACGTCAATCGCCATTCCGGTGCGCGTGGCGACGGTTCGTGCCGGGTAGGACGGTCAGACGTTGTCAGCGCCCGCGGGTAGATTCGAAACGGAGTGGCGGGTGTGCTGCCCGCCTTCGCCCCGCCCGTCCATGCCATTCTCCGGGTGGGGCCCGTCCGACTGGGAGCAGTGATTCGTTTGCTGGACCGCGTCACCCTGCGGGGGCTGCGTGCCCGGGGCAACCACGGCGTCTTCGAGCGCGAGCGCATCGAGGGCCAGACCTTCGTGGTCGACCTCGTGCTGTACCTGGACACCCGCCCCGCCGCGTCCGGCGACGACCTCACCCGCACGGCGCACTACGGCCTCGTGGCCGAGGAGGTCACCGCGATCATCGCCGGGGAGCCGGTCGACCTGATCGAGACCCTGGCCCAGCGCATCGCCGACCAGTGCCTGAAGCACGAAGCGGTCGAGGAGGTCGAGGTGACCGTGCACAAGCCCGACGCCCCGATCACCGTGCCGTTCGACGACGTGACCGTGACCATTCACCGGGGCCGCGCATGACCGCCGCCGTGCGCCCCGTTCCAGTTGCAGAGGGATCTCGATGAGCACCAGCGACCCGACCGCCTCGCCGACCACGTTCGACCTGGAGAGCCGGGTGGACTCCGCCGACACCACACTGCACAGCCAGCACTGCGCGGTGATCGCACTCGGCAGCAACCTGGGCAACCGCCTGGACACCCTCCAGGGCGCCGTCGACGCGCTCGCCGACACCCCCGGGCTCAAGATCAAGGCCGTCTCCGCGGTCTACGAGACCGAGGCCGTCGGCGGCCCGGACGAACAGCCCAACTACTACAACGCGGTCGTCGTGCTGCGCACCTCGCTGCCGCCGCGCGACCTGCTGGAGCGCGGCAACGCGATCGAGGACGCCTTCGGGCGGGTCCGGACGGTGCACTGGGGTCCGCGGACCCTGGACGTCGACATCCTGGCCTACGAGGGCGTGCTCAGCGACGACCCGCAGCTGCTGCTGCCGCACCCGCGCTCGCACGAGCGGGCCTTCGTGCTCGCCCCCTGGCTGGACGCCCAGCCGGAGGCCGAGGTGCCCGGGCACGGGCAGGTCGGCGCACTGCTGGACGCGCTCGGCGGCCCGGGCGCGCAGGGCGTCCGGCGGCGGGACGACATCCGGCTGACGCTGCCGGAGTGACCGGCCGCGGCCCGGCGGCCCGGTGAGGACGGCCGGGGAACTCGACCGGGGGGCCCGGCCGTACGAGTAGGTGTCCGCCGTTCGCGCGGGTGCCCGCCCGGTCGGGCCCGGTACGGTGGCCTGGCGCCGCCGTGCCGGGCCACCGGGCGACGGCCGGCTCTGGTAACCCCGGGAAGGACCTCCTCCGAGTGAAGCTGCTTCGCCTCCGCCTGCTGGTCGGCATCACCGCTGCTACCACGGCGCTGTCCTGGGCCGGTGCCAAGCTCTGGGCCTCCCTGGACACGCTGCCGGCCGTGCCGGTCGCGGCGCCGGTGGTGCTGGCGGCGGTGGCGGTGGTCCTGTTGGCGACCGCCCTCTCGCTGCGGTCCCGGCTGAAGGCGGTGCGCGAGCGGCAGCCCGGCGCGAAGGGCGTCGACCCGCTGCTGGCGGCCCGGGCGGTGGTGCTGGGGCAGGCCAGCGCGCTGGTCTCGGCGGTGGTCACCGGCGTCTACGCGGGCGCGGGGATCTTCCTGCTGGGCGAGCTGGACGTGTCGGCGCGCAAGGACCAGGCCGTCACGGCCGGGCTCGCGGTGCTGGCGGGGGCCGCGGTGATCGCGGCGGCGCTCTGGTTGCAGCACGTGTGCAAGCTGCCGGAGAACCACGACGATCCGAGCGGCCCGGCGCCCTCGCCCCGCTGAACAGGTCCTTTTTCGTGATCTTGAGTGAAACGCCGGGCACGTGCGGTAAAACTTGCGCACTGTCAAGGGTGGAAGAGGACCCTGGGCTGACACGGCCCCAATTCGCACGCTAGTTTCTTGGCATGTCTCGCGGACGCCACCGTCATTCCTCCGTCCTCGGCCGGATCTTCCCCCCCACCGCCGCCGGCGTGCTGCTCGTCGCTGCGCTGGCGGCCCTGCTCTTCAGTCAGGACGCCGTCCTGGTGCGTTCGGTGGGCGTCGCGGCGGTCGTCGCGACGCTCGGCTTCGCGCTGCTGCTGCGGCAGCGGGACAAGGCGGCCCGGGCGGCCGCCGAGATGGCCGCGGCGCAGCGGCTGCGGGCCGAGGAGCGGTTCGAGGAGCAGCTGGCGGAGGCCGAGTACGCGGCTGAGGTCGCCGAGGAGCGGGCCACCCGGTTCGGGCGGCGGCTGACGGCGGAGAAGTCGCGGCTGGCGAAGGCCGAGACCGAGATCGCCCGGCTGCTGCGGGAGCGGGCCGTGGCGGTGGCCGAGCAGGCGCTCAAGGAGGCCGAGGCGGCCCAGCGGGCGCTCGCCGCGAGCCGCCCCAAGTACCCGGCCAGCCCGGCCGCGTTCGTCCGTGCCGCGTCCGTGCTGCGGGTGCTGGAGCGGCGGGCGGCGGAGCAGGAGGCGCGGCGGGAGCGGACGGCGGGCTCGGCGGTCGCGCTGCGGGCGCGTACGGCGCCGGCCGCTGCGGCCCAGGCGCCCGTGCCCGTGGCTGCCGTGGTGGCGCCCTCGGTGCCGGCGCCGGTGGCCCCTGCGGTGCCGACTCCGGAGCAGGCTCCGGTGGCACAGGCACAGGCACAGGCACAGGCACAGGCACAGGCACAGGACCAGACCCAGGCGTCGGTGCGGCCCGCGCCGGTGCGCCCGGCGCTGACCGCCACGGTCGGGCAGCTCGGCGGGACGCCGTCCGCTCCGGTCGCGGCGCCCGCGCCGGTGGAGCGGCAGCGGCCGCGGTCGGCGCAGTCCGGGGCGGTGCGCGGGCCGGGCTTCAGCTTCTTCGGCCGTGGTGCGGGCGCGGCCGTGCGGGCGGCGGCCCCGGCGCCGGCGGTGGGCAGCGTCGCCGAACTGGGCGAGCGCACGGACCTGGCCGACGTGGTGGGCGACGAGGCGGTGGCCGCGCAGGCGAAGGCCGAGGCGCAGGAGGCCCAGGAGGCTCGCGAGGTGCAGGAGGCCGCGGCCGGCTCGCAGTCGTCGCAGCCGGCGGCCGAGCCTGCGCCGGGCGCGCCCGCGGTGGTGGACCTGACCCCGGAGGACGAGACCGAGCTGATCCAGCTGCCGGAGCTGCGCGCCTCGCGCTAGGGCCGGACAGGACCTGAGTCAGGTCCGGATACGCGAAAGCGGCGCGGGACGTCGGTGTGACCGATGTCCCGCGCCGCTTTCGTTCCGGCGGTGCGCCGGGCCGGGAGGGGCCCGGCGGGGTGTCAGAGCTGGACGCCGAAGTCCTGGGCGATGCCCGCCAGGCCGGAGGCGTAGCCCTGGCCGACGGCGCGGAACTTCCACTCGCCGCCGTTGCGGTAGAGCTCGCCGAAGATCATGGCAGTCTCGGTGGCGGCGTCCTCGGAGAGGTCGTAGCGGGCGATCTCGGCGCCGCCGGCGGCGTTCACCACGCGGATGTACGCGTTGCGGACCTGGCCGAAGCTCTGGCCGCGGGCGACCCCGTCGTAGATGGTGACGGGGAAGGTGATCTTGACGGCCTCGGCCGGCAGGCCGGCCAGGTTGACGTTGAGCGACTCGTCGTCGCCGGCGCCCTCACCGGTGCGGTTGTCACCGGTGTGCACGACGGTGTTGTCCGGGCTGCTGGTGTTGTTGAAGAAGACGAAGTGCCCGTTGGAGAGCACCTTGCCGTCCGCGTTCAGGACGATCGCGCTGGCGTCGAGGTCGAATTCGGTGCCGGTCGTGGTCCGGACGTCCCAGCCCAGGCCGACACTGACCGCGGACAGGCCCGGGGCCTCCTTGGTCAGCGAGACGTTGCCACCCTTGGAGAGGCTCACTGGCATGGCGATTGAAGTCCTTTCGTTCGCTTTTTCCGGGACAACGCCATACTCCGGTGGGTTGGTTCCGCGAAGTCCGTGAATTCTTCGTGGACGCCAATCCTCTGGCAAAGGTCTGACAATGCCCTGGTCAGATCCGGGGGAACCGGCCCTGCAGCGACCAGATGTTCGGATTGTCGGCCAGCTCGGGGTGCATATCGAAGAGGTCGGCGAGGGTGTCCTGGAGGAAGTCCCGGGCCTCGCGCCGCAGCTCGCCGTGGCGGACCACGGCGGGCGGCTCGTCCGGCAGCCAGGTCGCGGTGATCTCGACCCAGTTGAAGCGGCGGGCGAACCGCAGCAGCTCGGTGTTCTGGGTGAAGTCGAGGTCGGCGGTCTGCACCCGGGCGGCCCGGCCGCCGTCCGGGTCGCGGTCCAGTTCCTCGACGATGTCGCACAGTGCCCAGGCGAAGTCGAGCACCGGCACCCACCCCCAGCCGGTGGACAGCTCGGCGCCCTCGGCGTCCAGGTAGACGTCGCCGCAGAACAGGTCGTACCGCAGGGACCGCACCGGGGCGGATCGGTAGTCCGTCTGCGGGGGGTCGGGGAAGCGGTTGGAGAGGGAGTAGCCGAGCTCGATCACGTACGCCATTGTCCGGGCTGCGGGCGGTGGTGCGGAACCGGGCCGCCGGCCGTCGCGGATAACCGGGTGACCGGGCGGTGCGGGCGCGGGATGATGGACGCATGCCCGAGCCCATCCGCGTACGGGGATCGGTGGTCGTCCCCGACGCCGAGCTCGTCTGGCGCTTCTCGCGTTCCTCCGGCCCCGGTGGCCAGCACGTCAACACCTCCGACAGCAAGGTCGAGCTGCGCTACGACCTGGCGGCGTCCAAGGCGCTGCCCGAGGTGTGGCGCGAGCGCGCGCTGGAGCGGCTGGCCGGGCGGCTGGTGGACGGCCGGGTGCTGGTGATCCAGGCCTCGGAGTTCCGCTCGCAGTGGCGCAACCGGGAGGCGGCCGCGGCCCGGCTGTCGGCGGTGCTGACCGAGGCGTGCGCGCCGCCGCCGAAGTCCCGCCGGGCGACCAGGCCGAGCCGGGGGATGGTCGAGCGCCGGCTGTCCAACAAGCGGCGCCGCTCCGAGCTGAAGCAGGGGCGGCAGTCGCCGCGGGGCGGCGAGTAGCCGGGGCGGCTCAGCCGAGGGCGCGGTAGCCGCCGCGGAAGTAGAGCAGCGGCCGGCCGGCCGGGCTGGGCACCGCGGCCTCCAGGACGCGGCCGAGCAGCAGGGTGTGGTCGCCCGCCGGTATCCGCTGCTCGGTGCGGCACTCGACGGTGGCGAGCGCGCCGTCGATCAGCGGGGCGCCGGAGCGCGGGCCGCGGTGGTGCGGGGTGTCCGCGAACAGCAGCCGGTCGCTGAGCCGGCCCTTCATGGCGAAGCGGGAGCCGAGCGCCTTCTGCCCCTCGGTGAGCAGCGAGACCGCCCAGGTGTCGGTGCGGGAGAGCACCTCGTCCATCCGGGAGTCCTCGCGGACCGAGATCAGGACCAGCGGCGGCTCCAGCGACACGGACAGGAAGGACGTGGCGGTCATGCCGACGTCCTCGCCGTCCTCCGGGTCGTGGACGGTCACCAGGCTCACGCCGGAGGCGAGCTGGGAGAGTGCCGCCCGGAACTCGTCGGGCGTGGCGTGGGAGGCAGCTTCGGGCTGCGGGGACGAGTACACGTACCGCACGGTAGTCGGCGGCCGCCGGAATCGGCATCGGGCCGAGGTCGTAGGACCAGCGGCGCACGGGGCGGGGTTGCGGCCGGGTCCGGGACTCACCCTCAGGAGTGAAGCAAGGGGCCTGCCGGGCGGCAGCGGGCTTCAGCGTGAGGCCAATGCGGTCGACCAAAGGAAATATTCCGATAGCGCTTTATGTCCCGCTATGGGGCGGATGAGCTGATTAAGGGTGCATTAGTGTCGTGTGATTTAAGTCACAAGTGATGGCCTATTGCTGACCGAGCGTGCCGAACGCTGTGCTCCCTGTGATTCAGTTCTTCTGGCAATCGGACGATAACCAATCAAGAACTATCCGAAGCAGCCGGGGAGCCCCCGCATGGAAGCCGAGTCGGAGCCGTACGTCCGTCTCGCGACCCTCCGCACCTTGCACCGGGTCGTGGCGGACCTCAACGCTGCCCGCAGCCTGGCGGGCACGCTGCAGGCCGTCGTCGAGGGTGCGGTGCACGGGCTCGGCTTCGACGCCGCCGCGGTCAGCCTGGTCCGCCCGGACGGGGACCTCGTGGTCGCGGCCGTCTGGGAGCTGGAGGAGAGCACCATGGGCGGCCCCTCCGTCCTGCTCGGCCAGGTCGGCTCCCGGGAGTCCTGGGACCGGCTGCTCGGCGTCAGCGACCACTGGGGCACCCTGCGCTTCCTGCCGTACGACCGCGGCTGGGCCGTCGCCAGCGACATCCCGCGCTGGATCGGGGACGGCCCGCTGCCCGTCTACGCCAACGACTGGCACCCCGCCGACGGGCTGCTCGCCCCGATGTACAGCGCCGGCGGCGACCTGCTCGGCGTCCTCTCGGTGGACCGCCCGCGCAGCGGCAAGCGGCCCGGGGCGTGGACCCGCGAGGCGCTGGAGATGTTCTCGCTGCAGGCCTCCATCGCGATCGGCAACGCCCGGCTGCGGGCCGAGATGCAGCGCGCGCTGGCCCGCCTGGAGAAGGAGCAGCAGGCCCTGCGGGCCAGCGAGGAGAGCTTCCGCCAGGCCTTCGAGTACGCGCCCAGCGGGATGGCCATCACCGAACTGCACGGCGCCGGGCGCGGCCAGCTGACCAGGGTCAACGACGCGCTCTGTCGCCTGCTCGGCCGCCCCCGCGCGGTGCTGCGCCAGCAGAGCTTCGCCGACCTCGTGCACCCGGAGGACCGGGCGCTGCTGGAGCGCACCAGCGCCGAGAGCGGCCGGGCGGAACTGCGGCTGTCCCGGCGGGACGGCGGCTACCAGTGGGTGTGCCTGCGCAACTCGATCGTGGCGGACGCGGCCGAGGGCCCGAGCTTCCTGCTCACCCACGTCGAGGACATCGAGGACCGCAAGCGCCACGAGTTCCAGCTCGCCCACCGGGCCAGCCACGACGCGCTCACCGGCCTGCCGAACGGCGCCGAACTGAAGGCCCGGCTGGGCCGCCGGCTCTGCGCCGAGCCGCAGACCGTCGGGGCCCCCGCCGGGCCGGGCGAGCCGGCCTACCCGGCGCCGTACGGCTACCCGGCCGACTCCTACAGCGCGCACGCCGCGTACGACCGGCTGGAGGGCGCGGACCCGTACGGCGGGCCGGTGCACGGCTACGGGACGCCCGAGGGCGGCCCGCCGTACGGCCTCGCCCCGGGCTACGGGGAGCACGTGCACGCGGTGGTCCCGGCCGACCAGGGCCCGGGCGGCGAGGCGTGGTCCGCACCGTTCCGCTCCGGCGTCGCGGCGTCGCTGGACAAGGGGCTCGCGGTGCTCTTCTGCGACCTGGACGGCTTCAAGTCGATCAACGACCGGTTCGGCCACAACGCGGGCGACGCGGTGCTGGTCGAGGTCGCCCGGCGGCTGAGCCAGGCCGTCCGGGACGGCGACACGGTGGCCCGGCTCGGCGGCGACGAGTTCGTCGTGCTGGCCGACGGGATCGGCCGCGAGGAGGCCAAGGACCTGGCCCACCGGCTGCGGGGCGCCATCATCCCGCCGATGCGGATCGACGGCCGGGCGATGCGGGTGGGGGTGAGCCTCGGCGTCGGCTGGGCGGGCTGCGGGATGAGCATCGAGGAGGTGCTGCACACCGCGGACGAGCGGATGTACGACGAGAAGCGGGCCCGGGGCGGCGCGGTGCGCGGCGCGCGGGGCGAGCGCTCGCACCGACGGGCGGGCTGAGCCCGCCGGTCCTGGTTACCCACGGGTTGTCAAGGGCTCTTTTCCGGCTGTCACAAAGGACAGGTAGGGTTCCCGGGTACGACAGCGTCCATGATCTGCGCCGGCGGCCCGCATCCCGGCGGCGCGAACCGGATGGGGGAGTTGACCACCGTGACGACCGCCGGCAACAACGGAGCGCCCGAGGGCGGTGCCCCGCAGGACGACGACCCGTTCGGCTACCTCTACCGCCCGGCGGAGGGTGCCTCCGGGCAGCCGGCCGAGCCACAGCAGGGCGTGCCCCGGACGTCGTACAGCCGTCCGATGGAGGTCGGCCGGGCCCAGTACGGGCAGCAGCCCTACCAGCCGCGGCCGCAGCAGCCCCCGTACGGCCAGCAGGCGGGGCCGCAGCAGGGCTACCCCGGCGGCCAGCAGCCGTACCCGCAGCAACAGCAGCCCGAGCACGGCACCGCGCCCACCCAGCAGACCCGTTACGCCGAGCACTCCCGGCCGCAGCCGGGGGAGGACCGGTCGAGCAGCGGCCGGAGCAAGGGCGCGGTGATCGGCGCGGTCGCGGTGGTCGCGGCCATAGCGATCGGCGCCGGGATCGCGCTCTCCAAGGGCGACCCGGAGGGCGACAAGACCGCCAAGGGCGGCGCCCAGACCACCGCCGCGGCTCCCCCCAGCACCCCGGCGACCGGCAGTTCGTCCCCGACCGCCTCGGCCTCGGCGAGCACCACCGCCCCGGCCGGCCCGTTGACCGTGGACGCGGGCCAGCTCCAGGCCCAGAACGCGCCGTCCGGCAACGGCGTCAAGGGCACCAAGTCCGCCGACGGCAGCTACCTGACGCTCCAGCCGGGCGGCTCGGTGACCTGGAACGGCGAGGTCGCCGCGGCCGGCACCTACAAGCTGAACGTGCACTACAACAACACCGGCGGGGACCTGAAGGGCGCCGCCTCGGTGAACGGCAAGGACTGGCCGAGCGGGCTGCTCTTCAAGAACTACGTGCCCGGCAAGGACCCGGCGTCCTCCTGGTTCAACACCTGGATACTCCCGCAGCTCCAGGCCGGGACGAACAGCATCACCTTCACCGTGCCCTCCGGGTCGATCCTGATCGACCAGATCACCCTCGAACCGAATGCGACCGGCTGACCGGTTGAGCGGCTGACCGGTTGAGCGGCTGAGCCGGAACGCGAGACGGCCGCCCGTCCCCGTGGGGGAAGGGCGGCCGTCGGCGTTCCGGCGCTCCGTCAGGCGGGCTTGACCACGTCGAAGCGCTCGCCGCCGAGGACCCAGCGGCCGCGGCGCATGACGGCGACCAGGTCGTAGCCCTCGGAGTCGAGCACGACCAGGTCGGCCTGCTTGCCGGCCTCCAGCGAGCCGATCGAGTCGGCGAGGCCCAGCAGGCGGGCCGGGGTGGCGGACAGCGACTCGACGGTCTGGTTCAGCGTCAGGCCGTTGACGGTGAGCGAACGCTTGAAGGCGACGTCCAGGGTGAGCGTGGAGCCGGCGATGGCGCCGCCCTCGACCAGCCGGGCGACGCCGTCCTTGACCTCGACCTGGAGCGGGCCGAGCGGGTAGAGGCCGTCGCCCATGCCGGCCGCGCCCATCGCGTCGGTGATCAGGGCGACCCGGGACGCCCCGGCGGTGCCGTAGGCGAGGTCGAGCACGGACGGGTGCAGGTGCACGCCGTCGTTGATCAGCTCGACGGTGACCCGCTCGTCCTCCAGCAGCGCCACGATCGGGCCCGGGGCGCGGTGGGCGATCCCGGGCATGGCGTTGAAGAGGTGGGTGGCGACGCTCGCGCCGGCGTCGATCGCCTCCAGCGTGGTGGCGTAGTCGGAGTCGGTGTGGCCGACGGCGGCGATCACGCCGAGGTCGGCGAGCATCCGCACCGAGTCCAGGCCGCCGGGCAGTTCGGGGGCCAAGGTCACCATCTTCGCGTGGCCCCGGGCGGCGTCGACCAGCTTGCGCACCAGCGCCGGGTCCGGGTCGCGCAGCAGGTCGGGGCGGTGGGCGCCGCAGCGGTTGTGGGAGATGAACGGGCCCTCGAAGTGGATGCCGGCCAGCACGCCGTCCTCGACCAGCTCGGACAGCACGGACGCCTGGCGGGCGACCTCGTCGATCTCCCCGGTGACGGTGGACGCGACCGTGGTGGTGGTGCCGTGCTCCAGGTGCGTACGGGCGGCGAGCAGGGCCTCCTCGGCGATGCCGGAGGCGTAGGAGGCGCCGCCGCCGCCGTGCACGTGCAGGTCGACGAAGCCGGGCACGACGGTGTACCCGGTCAGGTCGAGGTCGCCGGGCCCGCTCTCGCCTCCGAGGCCGGCGATCCGGTCGCCCTCGACGGCCAGGCGGCCGCCCTCGACGACGCCGCCGGGCAGGACCAGCCGGGCGCCGGCCAGTGCGGTACGGTCACGGTCCGCGGTGGTCACGCGGTCACCTCCATGGAGAGCAGATCCCAGGCGAGCAGGCCCGCGCCCAGGGACGCGGCGGTGTCTTTGAGCATGGCGGGTACGACCTTCGGGGGCATCTGGAAGGTCAGGCGCTCGGTGACCGCCGTGCGCAGCGGGCCGAAGAGCGTGTCACCGGCCTCGGCCAGCCCGCCGCCGACGATCACCGTGGACGGGTCGAGCAGGCTCTGGGCGAGCACGATCCCGTCGGCGAGGGCGTCGACGGCGCCCTGCCAGACCGCGAGCGCGCGGTCGTCCCCGGCGTCCACCGCGGCGGCGCAGGATGCCGCGTCGGCGTCGGGGTCGCCGCTGGCCGCGGCCCAGGCACGGGACACGGCGGAGGCGGAGGCGAGCGTCTCCAGACAGCCGCGGGCGCCGCAGCCGCACTGCGGTCCGCCCGGGCGGACCACGACGTGGCCGATCTCGCCGCCGTAGCCGTGCGCGCCGGCCTCGATCCGGCCGCCGATGCCGATGGCACCGGCGATGCCGGTGCCCAGCGCGATGAACAGGAAGCGGTCGACGCCCCGGCCGGCGCCGAGCCGGCCCTCGGCCAGGCCGCCCGAGCGCACGTCGTGGCCGAGTGCGACGGGGATGGCGGCTCCGTCGGGCCCGGCCAGGCGCTCGCCCAGCAGCTTGCGCAGCGGGAGGTCCCGCCAGCCGAGGTTGGCCGAGTAGACCGCGATGCCGTTCCTCTCGTCGATCGTGCCCGGGACGGCGACGCCGGCCGCGAGCGGGGCGACGCCGAAGCGGCCCCGGCCCTCGTCCGCCAGGTCGGCGGCGAAGTCGAGGATGGCGGCGACCACGGCGTCCGTGCCGTGCTCCCGTCCGGTCGGTCGGCGTGCTTCGAACAGCACGGAGCCGTCCTGGGCGAGCAGCGCGGCCTTCATGCCGGTGCCGCCTACATCGAGTGCGATGACGTGCTTCACGGAGGACAGTTTCCCTTGGTCGGGTAGAAGAGGTCTAGTCCAGTTGTCGGATTGGTCTGGTCCAAAGTAGGTGAGCTTTGTCGCAGATGGGGTCGGTGTGAGCGGCTTTGCGTCGGGCGCCTTCCGTTCACCTTCTGTTGCGCATCGTGCAATGACGTCCGCACTTCGATAACTACTCGGCGGGCTCGGCACAGTGGTGTGGACCACCGCCCGGTGGGTTTGGCAGTGTTGCGCCTCCCCCCTCCCGGATTCCCCCGTCCGGTCGCAGTTCTCCCCTGAAGGCGGTACCCGCGTTGAACAGGCGCGCCCACGTTCCCACCCGCGTCCTCGGCACCGCGCTGGCCGGAGCACTGGTACTCACCGCCGTCAGCGCCTGCGGCGGGCAGAACGACGGGCCGGTCACCCTCAAGCTGGTCGCCGCCGACTACGGGGAGAGCGCCGACACCAGCTCCAAGCTCTACTGGGACGAGATCGCGCACGGCTTCGAAGCCGCCAACCCCGGCATCAAGGTCGACGTCGAGGTGGACAGCTGGACCGACATCGGCAAGAAGGTCGACGACATGATCGCGGCCGGCAAGTCCCCCGACCTGCTGCAGACCGGCGGCTTCGCCGACCAGGTCGCGGCGGACCGGCTGTACCCGGCCGCCGACGTGCTCTCGATGGACACCCAGGCCAACTTCCTGGACACCTTCGCGCACGCCGGGCAGGTGCTCGGCACCCAGTACGGCATCCCGTTCGTCTCCTCCTCCCGGGTGCTCTTCTACAACAAGGCCGTCTTCCGCCAGGCCGGCATCACCCAGCCGCCGGCCACCTGGAACGAACTGCGCCAGGACGCCGAGAAGATCAAGGCCAAGGTGCCGGGCGTGACCCCGTACGGGCTGCCGCTCGGGCCGGAGGAGGCGCCGGCCGAGTCCATGCTGTGGACGCTGAGCGGCGGCGGCAGCCTCTCCGACGACGTCGGCAACTACACCATCGACAGCACCCAGAACCAGGCCACCTTCAGCTGGCTGAAGAACAACCTGGTGGCCACCGGGCTGACCTATCCGGACCCGGGCAAGATGAACCGCACCCCGGTCTTCCAGGACTTCGCGGCCGGGAAGGTCGCGATGCTGAACGGGCACCCGACGCTGCTGCGGATGGCCGCCGCCGGGAAGATCGACTTCGGGACGGCGCCGATCCCCAAGAAGGACGGCGTGGGCAAGACCGGCAGCCTCGGCGTCGCGGACTGGATGATGGCGTTCAAGGCCAACGGGCACAAGAACGAGATCAAGAAGTTCCTGTCCTTCGCCTACTCCCGCGAGTTCCAGCTGAAGTTCGACGAGCAGTACAACCTGCTGCCGGTCACCCAGGACGCGTTCAACCAGATGACGTCCGACCCGAAGCACGAGGACCTCAAGCAGTTCGCGGTCGGGCTGACCAACGCCAGCTTCTACCCGTTCGGGGACCCGGCCTGGGGCGACGTCAGCAACCGGATCAAGGCCGGGATCGGGCAGGCCGTCACCGGGGACCCGAAGCAGGCGCTCGCCGGGCTGCAGGACGCGGCGGTCAAGGAGGCGGCCCGGGTCCGCAGGTGAACCCGGGCCGGGGCGCTCTCCAGGGGCGGGGTCTCAGGGTCGGGCTCGTCAGGGTCGGGCTCGTCAGGGGAGCGTGATGGCGTAGGCCTTGCGGAGCGTCTCGTGGACCGTCCAGGTGGTCCGGTCGCCCTCGCGCAGCACGGCGCAGTCGCCCGGGCCGACCTCCAGGGTCGGGCCGCCCTCGACCTCGATGGTGGCCCGGCCGCTGAGCACCACGAACAGCTCGTCGGCCTCCACGTCGGTGACCACGCCCGGGGTGATCTGCCAGATGCCGCGCAGCTGGCGGCCGTCGGAGGACTCGGAGAGGACCAGGCCGGAGACCTCCGGGGTGCCGGAGACGATCTGGGCCGGGTCGAGAGGGTCGGGTTCGAGGTCGGCGGTGGGGATGTGCACGGCGAAGCTGGGCGTGGTCATACCGCCGACGCTAGCCGGGGCGGCCGGGCGCCGGAGGGCGCACAGTGTGTCCGGCTCACGCGGGAGAATGACACTCCGTAGTGATGGCGGAGGTGTCCTGGTGGGCGAGCTGAGTGAGCGGGACCTGGCGGTGCTGGCCCTGGAGGGGCGGCAGTGGCGGACGGCCGGGGCCAAGGAGCGGGCGATCCGGGAGGAGCTGGGGCTCTCCTCCACCCGGTACTACCAGCTGCTGAACGCGCTGCTGGACCGGCCGGAGGCACTGGCGCACGCCCCGGTGCTGGTGAACCGGCTGCGCCGGATCCGGGAGGCCCGGCGGTCCGCGCGGTAGCGGGAGGGGGCCGCGGGGTAGGGCTCGGGCATGGGCTTTGACGAGAAGTGGGTGCCGGTCACGGCTGCCGGGCGGGACGGGCTGCGGGCGATCCTGGCGGCGCCGGGCGAGGCGGTGATCGCGCTGGACTTCGACGGGACGCTGGCGCCGATCGTGGCGGACCCCGATCGGGCGCGGGCGCATCCGGGGGCGGCGGCTGCGCTGCGGGCGCTGGTGCCGGCGGTGCGGGCCGTGGTGGTGGTGACCGGGCGGCCGGCCGCGCTGGCGGCGGAGTACGGCGGCCTGGACGGGCTGCCCGGGGTCGTGGTGCTGGGGCACTACGGCGCCGAGCGCTGGGAGGGCGGCGAGGTGACCGCGCCGCCGGTGCACCCCGGGGTGGCCGGGGCGCGGGCGGCGCTGCCGGGCCTGCTGGCGGCGGCGGGGGCGCCCGAGGGGACGTGGCTGGAGGACAAGGGGCGCTCGCTGGCGGTGCACACCCGGCGCACGGCGGCGCCCGAGGAGGCGCTGGAGCTGCTGCGGGCGCCGGTCGGCGAGCTGGCGGCCGGGCACGGGCTGGTGGTGGAGCCCGGGCGGCTGGTGCTGGAGCTGCGGCCGCCGGGGGTGGACAAGGGCGCGGCGCTGACCGGCTTCCTGCGCGAGCGCGGGGCCGGCTCGGTGCTGTACGCGGGGGACGACCTGGGGGACGTGGCGGCCTTCGCGGCGGTGGAGAAGCTGCGCGGCGAGGGGGTGGCGGGGCTGCTGGTGTGCAGCGGCGCGGTGGGGGACGCGCCGGTGCGCGAGCTCGCCGACCGGGCGGACCTGGTGGTCGCGGGCCCGGCCGGCGTGGTGGAACTGCTCGCGGCGCTCGGCGCGGCCGTCGGCGCGGGCTGAGCCGGGCGGCAGCGCGCGGTCGGGCCGGTTCAGCGCGCGTCGAGCCGGCTCAGAGCGCGTCGAGCCGGTTCACAGCGGGCCGAGCTGGTTCACAGCGCGTTGAGCTGGTCGAGGAACCACTGCTGCGGGGGCAGCGCGGTGGCCGCCGCCGCGAGGCGCTTGGTGCGGTCGGCGCGCTCCTCCTCGGGCATGGTGAGGCCGGCGTGCAGGGCGTCGGCGGTGGCGATGACGTCGTACGGGTTGACGGTGAGCGCGTCCTCGGCGAGTTCGGCGTACGCGCCGGCCTCGCGGGAGAGCACCAGGGCGCAGCCGTGGTCGGACACCACCGGAACCTCCTTGGCGACCAGGTTCATGCCGTCCCGGATCGGGTTGACCAGGGCCACGTCGGCGAGCCGGTAGGCGGCCAGGGAGCGCGGGAAGTCGTCGTCGACGTGCAGGATCAGCGGCTGCCAGGCGGGGGTGGCGAACTCGGCGTTGATGTCCTCGGCGAGCCGTTGGACCTGGGCGGTGTAGGCGCGGTACTCGGCGAGGTCGGTGCGCGAGGGGTAGGCGAAGGCGATGTGCACCACTCGGTCGTGCCATTCGGGGCGGGTGCGCAGCAGGTGCCGGTAGGCCTGGAGGCCGCGGACGATGTTCTTGCTCAGCTCGGTGCGGTCGACCCGGACGATGGTGCGGCGCCCGCCGACGGCCTCGCGGAGGGCGGCGAGGCGTTCGTCGACGTCCGGGCGGTGGGAGCGTTCGCGCAGGAAGTCGGCGTCGGCGCCGAGCGCGTGGACGCCGAGCCGGGTGGTGCGGCCGGCGTGGGTGACGGTCATGGCGTCCCGGTCGACCTCGGCACCGAGCAGGTCGGCGCAGCAGTCGGCGAAGGCCAGCGCCCAGCGGCGGGTCAGGAAGCCGGCCCGGTCGGCGCCCAGGATGCCGGTGAGGACGGCCTCGGCGACGTCGTCGGGCAGCAGCCGGTAGTACTCGGGCGGGGCCCACGGGGTGTGCGAGAAGTGGCCGATCCGCAGGTCGGGGCGGGCGGCGCGGAGCAGTGCCGGGGTCAGCGAGAGGTGGTAGTCCTGGACCAGCACGGCGGCCCCGGGGGCGGCCTCGGCGGCCAGCGCCTCGGCGAAGGCGGTGTTGTAGGCGCGGTAGGCGGCCCACTCGGTGCGGAACCCGGCGTCGAAGGCGGGGGCGGTGGGGGTGGCGTAGAGCAGGTGGTGGACGAACCAGAGGGTGGAGTTGGCGACGCCGTTGTAGGCGCGGGCGAAGGTGTCGGGATCGATGTCCAGCATGCGGACGGCCTGGCCGCCCACGTCGTGCCCGGCGAGGTCGAGGCGGCCGTCCGGGGCCTCTCTGGCGGCCTGTCGGTCGGCGGCGCCGAGGGCGGCGCAGACCCAGACGGCGTCGGGGTCGTCGATGGCGGAGAGGCCGGAGACCAGGCCTCCGCCGCCGCGGCGGAGGGTCAGCGTGCCGTCGTCCGCGGTGCTGAACGACACCGGTCCCCGATTGGAGGCCACCAGGACGGGGGCGGTGCCGGTCGCACTCGAACGTTCGGTCGTGAGATCGCCCATGTTTGGTACGTTGCCTGGGCTCCGGAGCGGCAAACCCTTTCGGTGGGTGTTCAGTGTCGGGTCGCGTACTCGGGCACGGTGTGCATGGGCGGGCGTTCCAGGGCGGTCACCGGGTGGGTGTGGGCGGTGAACTCCCGGCTCTGCGGGTCGCGGGTGAACTGGGTCAGCAGCGGGTGGACGAGGTCGGCCGAGGCCTTCAGCCGGTGCGTGCGGTCGAGGCGTTCGAGGGCGGTGCGGTAGATGGTGGCGGCCATCCGGCCGAGGGCCTGGCCGTCCTGGTGCCGGTGGTGCCGGACGCCGACGTCCACCTGGGCCAGGGCGTCCAGCCCGACCGTCTCCAGCGCGTCGACCAGCAGGCCGAGTTCGACGCCGTAGCCGGTGGGGAAGGGGAGCCGTTCGAGCAGTGCGCGGCGGGCCGCGTACTCGCCGCCGAGCGGCTGGACGAAACCGGCGAGTTCCGGCCAGTGCAGGTTGAGCAGCGGGCGGGCGACCAGTTCGGTGACCCGGCCGCCGCCGGCCGGGACCACCGCCCCCTCCGTCTCCAGCGGCCGGTCGTACATGGCCTTGACCAGCTGGATGTCCGGTTCGGTGAGCAGCGGGCCGAGGATGCCGGAGACGAAGGCCGGGTCGAACTCGCGCAGGTCGGCGTCGACGAAGCAGACGATGTCGCCGCGGGTGACCAGCAGCGAGCGCCAGAGCACCTCGCCCTTGCCGGGGACGGCGGGCAGCCGGGGCAGGATCGCGTCGCGGTACTCCACCCGGGCGCCGGCCCGGGCGGCGACGGCGGCGGTGGCGTCGGCCGAGCCGGAGTCGATCACGACGAGTTCGTCGACCAGCGGGAGGCGCTCCATCAGCTCGCGGCGGATGGTGCGGACGATGTCGCCGACGGTGGCCTCCTCGTCCAGTGCGGGCAGCACCACGCTGACCGTGTGGCCGGTCCGGCGCTTGGCCTCCAGCAGGGCGTGCACCGGCCGGTCGACCGCGCTCCACGAGCGGCGGCGCAGCCAGGACGCCGCCTGCGGGAGCAGCGCGGGGGTCGGTTCGGCGGGCACGGGACTCTCCTCGGCGGGGTCGGTGGGACGCGCCATCTCGCGTGGCGGACGATCCCGTTCGGGGTTGACGCCTTCGGATACAGTCTTCGTACAGCGGCCGGACCTTTGCACGTCGGGGTCGCCGTTGAGCACCACCACAATTTCACAAGCTCATCCAGAGGGACTGAGGGAACGGCCCGTTGACGTCCCGGCAACCTTCTCGCGCGGCTGTCTGTCGACAGGCCCCGGCGGGACAGGTGCCAATTCCGGCCTGTGGCGCGACCGTGCCACGGGGAAGATGAGGAGAGAGGCCTCCGCCATCATGGCTATCGACACTGTCGCACCCGCATCCGTGGACCTCGGCCCCGCCACCGCGCTGTCCTGTCGGGAGTGCGGCACCCGCTTCCCGCTCGGTCCGAGCTTCGCCTGCCTGGAGTGCTTCGGCCCGCTGGAGATCGCGTACGACTTCGGCAGCGAGGGCGCCGAGGCGCTGCGCCGCCGGATCGAGGCCGGCCCGAGTTCGATCTGGCGCTACGCGCCGCTGCTGCCCGTCCCGGCCGACGTCGCCACCAAGCCCAACCTGAACCCCGGTTGGACCCCGCTGGTCAAGGCGGACAACCTGGGCCGCGAGCTGGGCTTCACCGCGCAGCTGCACATCAAGGACGACTCGGGCAACCCGACCCACTCGTTCAAGGACCGCGTGGTGGCCTGCGCCATCGAGGCCGCGCGGGCCTTCGGCTTCACGACGCTCTCCTGCTCCTCCACCGGCAACCTGGCCGGCGCGGTGGGCGCGGCGGCCGCCCGGGCCGGTTTCAAGTCCTGCGTGTTCATCCCGCACGACCTGGAGCAGGGCAAGGTCGTCATGGCCGGGGTGTACGGCGGCGAGCTGGTCGGCATCGAGGGCAACTACGACGACGTGAACCGCTTCTGCTCGGAGCTGATCGGCGATCCGGCCGGTGAGGGCTGGGGCTTCGTCAACGTCAACCTGCGCCCCTACTACGGCGAGGGCTCCAAGACGCTGGCGTACGAGATCTGCGAGCAGCTCGGCTGGCGGCTGCCGGAGCAGATCGTCATCCCGATCGCCTCCGGCTCCCAGCTGACCAAGATCGACAAGGGGCTGCAGGAGCTGATCAGGCTCGGCCTGGTCGAGGACCGGCCGTACCGGGTCTTCGGCGCCCAGGCGGCGGGCTGCTCGCCGGTATCGGCGGCGTTCAAGGCCGGCCAGGACGTGATCCGCCCGGTCAAGCCGGACACCATCGCCAAGTCGCTGGCGATCGGCAACCCGGCGGACGGCCCGTACGTGCTGGACATCGCCCGGCGCACCGGCGGTGCGGTCGAGGACGTCACCGACGCCGAGGTGGTGGACGCGATCCGGCTGCTGGCCCGGACCGAGGGCGTCTTCGCCGAGACCGCGGGCGGGGTGACCGTCGGCGTGCTGAAGAAGCTGGTGGAGACCGGCCAGCTGGACCCGGCCAAGGAGACCGTCGCGATCAACACCGGCGACGGCCTGAAGACCCTGGACGCCGTCGCCGGGGCCGGGATGACCGCCGTCATCCGCCCGACCCTGGCGTCCTTCCACGACGCCGGCCTCGCGTCCGCCTGAAACACCCCCCACCCCGCTGGGTCGCACCCGCTAGGAGAATCATGAGCGCCAACGTCCGTATCCCCACCATCCTGCGCACCTACACCGGCGGCGCCGCCGAGGTGGCCGCCGAGGGCGCCACCCTGGGCGAGGTCATCGCCGACCTGGAGAAGAACCACGCGGGGATCGCCGCCCGCATCCTGGACGACGCCGGCAAGCTGCGCCGTTTCGTCAACGTCTACGTGAACGACGACGACGTGCGCTTCGCCGAGGGCCTGGCGACCGGGATCGCGGCCGGCGCCAGCGTCTCGATCATCCCGGCGGTGGCCGGCGGCTGCTGAGCCGCGCCCCGACCCGGGCACCCCGCCCGAGCCGTTCGTCCGACCGGGCGTGGGGGGGGAGCGGCATACGGTAGTCGTAACGCCGGGAGGGCGCCCCGCCATCAGGGGGGGTTATGTGGGGGGCAGTTGGGGTTTTGGTTTGGGTGGG